>DASUOZ010000523.1:0-9362 GCA_036276375.1 Pyrinomonadaceae bacterium
CGTCGCGCTGCTGACTGATAAATGACTGACAAGAACAACCCACGCGAAATCTTCGGCTGGAAGATGTACGACTGGGCCAACTCTGCCTTCTCGACCACTGTCGCAGGCGCGCTCTTCGCACCGTATCTCACGCGCCTGGCCCAATCACAGGTCGGCGAAAACGGGGTCGTGCTCGATCTTGGTTTGCTCGGCGAAGTGACAGCCAAATCGTTGCCGACGCTCTGCGTATCGATCTCTGTCGGCTTACAAGTCTTCGTGCTTCCGGTCCTCGGCGCGCTCGGCGACTATTCGGATTTGAAGAAGCGTTTGATGGCGGTGTTTTGTTACATCGCCGTGCTCGCAACCTGTTTGATGTTTTTCATTACGGACGGTTGGCACTTGTGGGGCGGTGTCTTATTCATCATCGCCAACGTCTGCTTCGGCGCCTCGATCGTTTTCTACAACGCGTTTCTGCCGGAAATCGCCACCGACGATCAAACCGACAAGGTGTCGAGTCGTGGATTTGCCTACGGTTATCTCGGCGGCGCTTTGCTGCTTGTTCTGAATTTCCTGTTGGTCCAGCGTGCCGAGTCGTTCGGCATTTCAACCGGACTCGCGGTGCGGTTGTCGCTTTTGTCGGCGGGACTGTGGTGGGGGACGTTCGCGCTGTTTACGTTTTACCTGCTGGGATCACGACCGAAGAAGAAGAGTTTGCCGCCGGGCATGGGTTACGTGCGCGCAGGTTTTGCTGAAATCGCGGCGACGTTCAAAGAACTTCGTCGACTGCCGCTCACATTGCGCTACCTGATCGCGTTTCTGATCTACAACGACGGCGTGCAAACCGTGATCTTTGCAGCCAGCGCGTTTCTGGAACAGGAGCTCTTTCCCGGCGGGAATCCCGCCTTTCTGCTCAAGATCTACCTGATGGTGCAGTTCGTGGCGGTGGTGGGCGCGCTTTTCTTCGAACGCCTGGCTTACCTGATCAAAACCAAGAACGCGATCATGGTGTCGCTCGTCATTTGGTCGGGTGTCGTCATCTACGCTTATCGTTTTCTCGACACAGTCCCGGAGGCGTGGTTCATGGCCGGCGTGATCGCGATCGTGCTCGGCGGCTCGCAGGCACTCTCGCGCTCACTGTTCTCGCGCATGATTCCAGCCGGCAAGGAGGCCAGTTTCTTCGGTCTGTACGAGGTGTCTGAACGCGGCACTTCGTGGATGGGGCCGCTGCTGTTCAGCGTCGTGATAGCGCGCACCGGTTCTTACCGGCAGGCGTTGCTGTCGCTCATCTTCTTCTTTGTGGTGGGCTTAATCATGCTGGCGATTACCAACACCGACAAGGCGGTTCGCGAGGCGCGCATGGAGCCGGAACGTTAGGTAGGAGTACGAGCGCTTGCTCGTTACCGGCGTCGGCCGACGCCGCCGGAACTCAGAGCTACCCGGCAAGCTTCCGTTCCTTCGACTGAGAATTCTTCGTAAGACATTCAGTCGAACAGAAACTCGCGAGGCCCGAGCCCAGGTGCAGCGCTCGCTCCGCCGGGATCCACGTGCCGCAACTATCGCAACGCACGAGTTTGTTTTTCGACGGCGAACGTTGCTGAGTCGCGGTTGTAACCGTGCCTTCGGTGGCCACGTTGAGCGATTCAACTACTTTGCGAATTAGCTTGAGGTAAGGCCGGACACGGGAATAGACGATCACAAAAGCGATGCTAACCAGCGCGGCGAGTATCAGGTACTTCAATTAGCTTCGTCTCTCATCACCTGCCCTGTTGTTGCCGCCAGCACCGACATAAGGCGCGTCGGTAGCACGTCGACGCGGCATCGGATCGGATGCACGGCGCCGCGGCTGCGACTCCTTTGTGCGCCGATCAAGACTGCCCGGCGGCAAACCACGTCCATGAACCGCCTCTTCCAGAATGCGGGTAATCTCCTGCGACAGTGTGCGATGTTCGGCGGCCGCACGTCGGCGAAGCGATTCCTTTAGGTGATTCGGAACGTATGCTCCGATGAATACCCCTTTGCGATTAGCCATCTAACGTCGCCCTCACTTGCTATTGGTCGGGATTACCCTGCAAATGCGGAACAGGTCTGTAAGCCGAATTCTGTACTTCGAATATTTCGAAGTGGCGATCATTCATCTAGTCCAACCGTTGCCGGCTGGCTCCAGCGACCTACCCGGAGGTCGTAGCCGATTAAGGCTTCGGGCGGGCAGCCCTAGTGACGCCTCCCTATTTGGTCTTGCACTGCGAGGAGTTTGCCTGGCCGCGCATGTCACCATACGCGCCGGTGCGCTCTTACATTAAGCCCTTGCGGGCCGCACCATTTCACCCATCACTCCTTGTAAACAAAGAGCTGGTCTGTTTTCTGTTGCACTTGTCGTCGCCCGGCAGTCTTTCAACCACCAAACGCCCCGCCGTTAGCGGGCTCGCTGCCCTGTAGTGTTCGGACTTTCCTCTCCCGGCATTGCCGGCAGCAACCGCCCGACCTGTTCTTGTTGCAAGGCAAGCCGATTATAGCAAACGCATGTTCAAACGGGTATAGCACTTATCAGCCAAAAAATTTGAACCCAACACGGAGGTTGTTTGCCCATGCTGGTGGCAGGAAAACAGCAACGGCCACCGACGTGAACGCGTGAGAAAGCGCAATTGCAAAGAGATTTGGCTGTTTTTGGTAGATTCCTGCCCAAATCAGCCCACCGGCAAAGGTCAGCAGCGCCAGCAGCGGGTTTGGTAGATGAACCACCGCAAAAAGACACGCCGTCAACAGCACACTCTGCCACCCAGGGCCGAAAATGACCTGCGCGCGGCGGTTCAAATATCCCTGTAACACGTATTGCTGGAATAGCGCCCACAATGGCGCCAGCAAGAATCGCCAACGGAACGGGTCTTTAGCCACGTGCTGGCTCACCGCAACGATCACCACTACCGCAACAACTGTTGGCAGGATTAGCAGCCTGGTGGCTGCAAAAAAGTTGTCGAACCGAAAACCGAGATCACGCGCACCTTCGCCGTAGACTCGATGCGAAAACAAAATGAGCACTAGCGCGAGCGCAACCGGAATCGCGATCACGATCTTGTTCGCGCCTGCGAAGGCCAGCACCACCCACTCCGCGATCAGACACGATAGGACCACGGACACGATCTCCCAGGCCGCCAACGCGCGCCGGCCGATCCCGTTCTCGTTCACTTCTGCTTCCACGTTCCGTCTCCGCTTACGGCAAACTGAATCGGATCCCCCAGCAATTGCAACGTGAAACGGTCTCCATTCCGGTGCATCGCGTACACTCGTGCTTCGTGAGTCCCGGGCGCGAGACCCGAAACCGAAAAGTTGTAGCCGTGCCACTCGTCTTTGGCCCAACCCGCGGCGACGACGTCAGGTCGCGACAGTTGGGCCAACTGCGTGCCGTAGAGTTTGCCGTCGATGAAGAGTTGCACTTCCAAACGGTCCCACGGCGCGGCGTTGTTCACGGCCCAACCGGCGATCGACTGCGTCTCGGTCACAAACTCGCCCCAGCCATGAAACGTCGGCGGAAACGCTTGCAAGTAAACAACCACTGCGAGCGTGCCCACGAGTATGGTTTCGAGAATCGACTTGCCGATGAGTACATTGACAAGCTGCGAGCGGGGCTGCTTCATGCTAGTTTTCGACGGGACGCGGAAGCATATTCGGTGAAAACAGTTCGGGCCAGCGCGCTTTAAACTCCTCGCGCACGATCTCTTCGACTTCATCCGCAGTCGCCGCCGCGAGACATCGATCGGCGACCGCCTGGGCTTCTCCAGTCGTAATCTGGGCCAGCGCGGCCCTGACTCGCGGAATCATCGCCGGTGTCATACTCAAATCAGTCGCTCCGAGTCCAGTCAGCAACACTGCATACGCGGGCGTAGAAGCCATTTCGCCGCAAACAATCACCGGAATGCCGGCGCCGGCGCCGGCTTGCAGCGTGCGTTTAATGCCGTAGAGCACGGCCGGATGCAGAGTGCGAAACCACCCGGCGACCTGATCGTTGCCGCGGTCGACGGCCATTGTGTATTGGACGAGATCGTTCGTGCCGAGCTCAAAAAAATCGAGCTCCCGGGCGATCTTTTCGGCCGTCAGAACGGCTGAAGGAACTTCGATCATGGCCCCGATTGGTACTTCAACGAAGGCATCGCCGCGGGTTTTCAAAGTTTGTATCGCTTCGGCAATCAACTTCTTTGCCGCTCGCACGTCCGCCAGATCGGCAACCATGGGAATTACGAGGCTCAGCCGCCCCGTCGCAGCCGCACGCAAAATCGCCGACACCTGGGTGCGCATCACCTGCTTGTGGCGCAACGCAAAACGCACAGCGCGCAGGCCGAGCGCAGGGTTACGCTCGTGTGGGCCCGTCTCGTTGCCGATTTCGCCACCGACGTCAAACAGCCGCACGATGGCGCCGTCGCTGCCCGCTGCTTCGGCGAGTGCTCTGTACGCGTCGTACTGCTCCTGTTCCGAGTTCATTAGTCCCGGCCGCGACAACAAAAACTCCGACCGAAACAAACCAACGCCACACGCCCCAAACTTTCGCACTGCTTGAAACTCAGTGGGCAACTCGACGTTCGCACGCAGTGCTACGCGGACGTTGTCGCGGGTCGTCACCGGCCCGCTCTCCACCACTGCCGCGCTCTCGCTCTCGCGCCCCGGCGTAGTGAACTCAAACTGTCCGACCGTTTCCGCAGCCGGGTGCAGAATCACTTCGCCGTGCCGGGCATCGACGATAATGCGATCGCCCGTGCGCGTGCGTTGATAAAAATTACGCAGGCCAACCACCGCCGTGAGGCCTAAACCGCGCGCGATGATGGCCATGTGCGACGTCCAGCCACCTGAATCGGTCGCGATCGCTTTCACGTGATTCAGGTCGAGTTCCGCCACCGTGGATGGAAGTAAATCAGGAGCCACGATCACGGCGTCTTCCGAAAGGTTCGGATACTTCAAACCCTCGCCGGTCAGGTTCGCAAGGAGGCGCTGGATCACGTCTTCGATGTCTGACCCGCGTTCGCGCAGGTATTCGTCGTTCATCTGCGCGTAGATCGACAACAGACGATCGCCGACCACCTTCGTGGCCCACTCCGCGTTTGAATGTTCGTTCACGATGAAGTCTTCAACATCGCGAGTGAGCTTTGCGTCTTCGAGGAAAAGGAGATGCGCGTCGAAGATGTAAGCGTGACCGCGACCCAATTCTTTTTCCGCGCGCTGTTTGATGGCTTCGAGCTGTCGTCGCGATAGTCTGACTGCGGCGCGAAAACGGCGGCGCTCGCGTTCGAGATCACCGTCGCCGATTTCAGCGCGGTAAACATCGCGCGCGCCTTGCTGCAAACGCAGCACGCGACCCATCACCACGCCTTCAGAAACACCGAGCCCCTGGCAACGCAGCTCGTGGTTGATCGCGAGCGAAGGCCGCGGTTCGGCTTTCTCGTTCTCGTCAAACGCCCGCGAGAAGAGGCCGACGATGGCGTCAAGCGCTTCCTGTTCGTCGTCGCCCGTGGCTACGAGTTTCAGCGCAGTGCCGTAGCTTGCGGCAAGGGTCAAAATGCTGAGGATGGATTTCGCGTCGGCTTCGAGACCACCTTCGAGCCGCTGGAGCGTGAGTTTGCTTTTGAATCTGCTCGCCACGCGTACGAGGTTGGCGGCGGCGCGTGCGTGAAGACCGAGACGGCTGGTTACCTCGAGTGTGCGTTCGGCCACGTTCAGTCGGCTCCGGATTTACTTGGAGGCGCGAGCAACGCGCTGGCGAGATAAATTCCCTGCCGCCCCTGGTCGCGAATCTTGGGCGCGATCTCCGCGAGTGACTCTTCGCCAGCGGAGGTGGCGAGTTTGATGACCATCGGCAGGTTCACGCCGGTAACCACTTCGATCACGCCCTCCTCGAGAAACATCGACGCGATGTTTGTGGGCGTGCCGCCGAACATGTCGGTCAGCAACAGGACGCCAGCGCCCTGCGACACACGCGTGATCGCACGCTGTACTTCATCGCGCGCGGCGTCGACGTCGTCGTGCCAGCCGATCGACACAGCCGCGATATGCGAGATTGGCCCCACAATCATCTCGGCCGCGGCGAGCAACTCTCCCGCCAGATGCCCGTGCGTCACAATGACGCCGGCGATTTTCTTTGCTTCAGGTTGGGGACTACTCATCGTCACTCCTAACCCCATCCACAGATTTCACCGATTTCTTTCTGTTTAATCTGTGGACCGCTTTGCGTACGTCGCGGTGCGAAGCGTGCGCATCGAAGCCGCCGCGTCGCAGGGCGCGGGCGAGGGCGTTTGCCACCATCACCGAACGATGCCGCCCGCCAGTGCAACCGATCCCGACCGTCACGTACGACTTCCCTTCTCGTTTGTAGAGCGGCAGCAAGTACGCCAGCAGTTCCGTGAACCGGTTCAAAGTCTCCTGCACATCCGGCTGCGAACGCAAATATCTAACAACCCGACTGTCGTGTCCCGAAAGCCGCTTCAACTCCGGCACGAAGTGCGGATTCGGCAAGTGGCGTACGTCAAACAATAACTCCAGATCGCCCGGGTTGCCATACTTGTGACCAAAACTCAGGACCTGCACGCGCATCGGCGCGCCCTCGCGGTCAGGACTAAATCGCGCTAACAGAAAGCTGCGCAGCGTGTGAACCGTGTGATCGGAAGTGTCGATGATCTGATCAGCCAGCGCGCGAATACTCGACATCGCCTCGCGCTCGGAATCGATCGCCGACAGTAATCCCTGACCTTTTTCGGCCGGATGCGGACGTCGCGTCTCACTGAAACGGTATTGCAGAACGTCGTCGGAAGCTTCGAAGAAAAGGACGGTGACGGTTAAACCCGAAGCGCGCAACGCTTCAAGTTGTTTTTCGAAGTCGGCGAGGAATTCACCTTCGCGAATGTCGATAACGAGCGCGGCGCGCCTGATGCCTTTTTCGTCGTCGTCACTGTTGACGAGGCGGCCGAAGGTGGGCAGCATCGTGACGGGGAGGTTGTCGACGCAGAAGTATCCCAGATCCTGGAACGCGTTCGTGGCCGACGACATCCCCGACCCACTCAACCCGGTAATGATTACGATATCGGGAACGCTGTTTTTAATCTGCTGAGTATCTGTCACGGCTCGATGAGCCCGTAGTTCCCATCCTTCCGTTTATAAATGACACCCAAACGCTGCGTGTCGGCATCGCGAAACACTAAAAACTGGTCCTGCTCCGCCGACAACCGGAGCGACGCTTCTTCCGCCGTCATCGGCTTCACTGCGTAACGCCGTGCGGGAATGATTCGCGCGGGCTGCGGTGTAGCTTCGATCCGCCCATCAGGCTCGGGCGCGACGCGCGCGACGGATTTCGCTCCCTGCTTACGATCGATAATCTTCTTCTTCAGCTTGACCGCCTGCTTTTCAATCTTCGCCATCGCCCGCGTCAACGCCATGTACATGTCGTTGTTAATGTCTTTCGCGGTCAACGTATGGTCACGCCAGTAAACGACGATCTCTCCGATCTGGCGGTTTTTCTCCACATCGATGATTACATGAGTGCTCAAGGTCGAATCACCGTTGAATATGTGGTCCAACTTCTTGAAATGATCTTCAACGTGACGCCGGATCGCCGGCGACACCTCAACATGACGACCTGTGTATTCAAATTTCATCAGCTACCTCCCTCAAACTGGTGAAACAAAGAGACCAATGCGCCGGCCGGGCGAGTCGTAGTAAAGGCTCGGGCTCGACGCAACAAATAGTTCTAGCTAAACCTTGATTTGGCGCGTCGTCTCGGAGGGGCATTAAACGACGGCGCGACGTTCGCGCGACCCGGGGATCTGCATTTGATCGCGATATTTTGCGACGGTACGGCGCGATAACTTTATTCCATCCTTCGCTAGAATCTTCACGACCTGATCGTCCGTTATCGGATTGTGTGAATCTTCTTCTTCGATAAGTTTTTTGATCTGTAATTTGATAATGCGCGTCGAGACTTCTTCGCCGTCTTCGTTCAACATGCCTTCGGTGAAGAAGCGGCGCAGCTCGATCACGCCCTGCGGCGTGTGCGCGTACTTGCGATTAACCACGCGCGACACAGTCGAGAGGTGCATGCCGATGTCTTCCGCGATGTCTTTCAACATCATCGGCTTGATGTGCTGCACTCCGTGATCGAGAAAATCCCTTTGCCGCCGCACGATCGACTCGACGACTTTGTAGATCGTCTGCCGGCGGTGTTCGATGTTTCGCAGCAGGTCAACGGCGGAACGCATCTTCTCGCGAATGAAACTCTTCGTTTCATTGCTCACGCCCTGGCTTAGCATCTGCTGATACTGCTGGCTGACGCGCAAACGCGGGCTGCCGTCGTCGGCGAAGTAGATAACGTACTCGTCGTCGTTCTCGTCGAGTTTCTCGATGTAGATTTCGGGACTGATCAGAATCGGTTCGTCTGACGAGTAACGACGCCCCGGATACGGATCCAGTGTGCGGATAAAATGCAACTCTTCCAGTAACGTTTCGACGTCGATCCCGATCTGTTTCGAAAGATGCGGCAGCCGGTGTTGCTGAAGATCGGCAAAGTGGTCACTGATCAAACGCACCGCGAGCCGTTCGCTTTCACCGCGAACTTCGAGCTGCACCAGCAGACACTCTTTGACGTCGCGGGCGCCGCAACCGATCGGATCGAGCCGCATCACGGCCTGGCGCGCCTGCTCGATAACCTCGTCCGAGCAATTCTGCATCGCGGCCATCTCTTCGTTCGTCGCGCTGAGACGACCGTCGGCGTCAAGATTTCCAATGACGGCCACCGCCGCATCGGCCACTTCGGGCTCCAGCGTCGTCATGGTCACTTGCCATTCGAGATGTTCGGCAAGCGAAGGCGGACGCGTTAAGAATTGCTCAAACGTCGGCGCGTCTTCTTTGTATTCGATCTCCTGAGTCTTGTAACCGGGATCGAGATAATCCTGAAACTCACGTCCAAAATCGATCTCTTCGAAAGCGTCACGTGCCTCATCGACGCCGCCGTCGTCGGGCAGGCCCTCCTCGACGTGTTCAGTCGTGGCGATTGCTTCACCACCTTCTCCATCTGTGGCGGGCGAAACATTCGCGACCACATCCGCATCGCCGGCGCCATTTGACGAGATCACGATCGGCTCGCCTTCTCCGCCCGGCTCTTCAAACGAGCTCCCCGGATCCGCACTCGCCAAATGATCGAGAACCTTCTCCGCGATCTCGCGCACTTCTTCCTGTGAAGGCACCTCCTCCAGCACCGGATTCTCGAGTAACTGCTGCTGAATGAGATCGGTCAACTCGAGCGACGTCATCTGCAACATCTCGATGCGCTGACGGAGTTGTGGCGTCAGAACTAGGCGCTGGGAAAGACTGGTGGTTAACTTTAGTGACATGCTTTCGAGCGCTGATTATAA
>DASUOZ010000524.1:0-12867 GCA_036276375.1 Pyrinomonadaceae bacterium
GATCCGACTGACAGTGAAACGCCGATCGGCGACCTGCCCTACCACATGCAGGGCAGTCTCGCGCTAATCGATTCGAAGATCGCGACGGAGCTCGTGAAGATGCCGATCACGCCGCCTGAGATGAACCAGCTCGAACGCGTCGCGACGTTGCAACTGCAAGCGGACGGCGCGATTGCCGGTCAGATTCAGGAAAATGCGAAGGGTCAAACAGCAGCGGAGTTTCGGTCTCAGTTTCGCCAAATGTCGAAGCCCGATTACCACGGCATGGTCGAACGCTGGTTGACGGCGGGCGCGACGTCGGCACGGGCGAACAAGATCGAACCGAGCGACAACGCTATCGATGGCAAGTTCACGTTGAGCGTCGAGTTCAGTGCGAAGGCGTATGGCCAGTTGATGCAGGACCGTTTGCTGGTTTTCAAACCGGCGGTTGTGTCGCGGCGCGAGAGTTTGGCGCTGACGGCCGCGCAGCGGAAACATCCGGT
Source organism: Pyrinomonadaceae bacterium (assembly GCA_036276375.1). Taxonomy (GTDB): domain Bacteria; phylum Acidobacteriota; class Blastocatellia; order Pyrinomonadales; family Pyrinomonadaceae; genus PSRF01. The sequence goes on from DASUOZ010000524.1 coordinate 483, forward strand.
CGTGCTGCGTGCGAACGCCTATTCGGAAACCGTGAAAGTCCAACTACCGTCGGGCTTCGCGGTTGATGAAGTTCCGGATCCGGTGAAACTGGAGACGGCGTTTGGCTCTTACATGACGAGCTATGAAGTCGTAAACGGTGAGCTCGTGTTCAAACGGCAGTTGTCGCAGAAAGCGACGACGATTCCGGCGGCCCAGTACGATGTAGTGCGTAAGTTTTTCGAGAGCATCCGCGCTGCCGAGAACGCGCCCGTCGTGCTGGCGCGCAAATAATCAGTCGCTTATCTCATTTCAATCTAGCCGCCGATCAGACGTGCGATAGTGAAGGCAGCGCCCGCCGCTACGCTGCCGATGAAGGCCGTTTGCAGCGCGCTGCGAACCGGCCGCATGCCGGTAAATTTTCCTTTTACATAACCAAAGAGCAGCAGCGCGATGAGCGTCAGCACGACCGAAAGCCGCAATGCTTCGGAAACGTTGTCGTCGAAGATGTAGGGCGATAGTGGAATCAAACCACCGGCGACGTATGCTCCCGCGATCGTCAGCGCGCTGGTCAAGGCGCGGCGGGGATTGGGTTTTTCGAGTCCGAGCTCGAACCGCATCATGAAGTCGACCCAGTTCCGCGGTTGACGCTTCAACGCCTGGACGATGGGCCACGTCTCTTCTTCATTCAATCCGTAAGCCTGAAAAACTTCCGCCACTTCACGCATCTCTTCGTGCGGAATTTCCGCGACTTCACGTTTCTCGCGTTCACGCTCTTTCGCGTAATGTTCGGCGTCGCTCTTGGCGGCGAGATAACCGCCGAGTCCCATCGCGATCGATCCGGCGGCGATCTCGGCGAGTCCCGCGGTCACGATTATTCCCGTTTGCGCGATCGCTCCTGTAAGCCCGGCGGCGAGAGCGAAGGGGACCGTCAGACCGTCAGCCATACCGATCACGACGTCGCGTACGACTTCACTGGAAGTGAAGTGTCGTTCGATGTGGGGAGTTTGGGGCATGTTTTACGTTAGAACTTTCCGGCGAGCATTAGTATTCCGATCACGATAAAGGCGATGGCCGCGCCGCGTTTGACCCACTCGAGCGGCACGTACTGTCCAATCACGCTACCCACCGCGACACCGACGGCGGACACAGCGACGAGCGCGAGACTCGAGCCGATAAACACGGCCCACGGCCGCTTGGTGTCAGCCGCCATCGTCATTGCCGCAAGTTGTGTTTTGTCGCCCATTTCGGCGAGAAAGATGATGCCAAAGGTCGTGAGAAACACGCGAAGATCCATGCCAGCTCCTACTTGGCGCGATAGGTGACGCGCCAGATCTTGTTTGCGCCATCGTCCGTGATCAGCATTGAACCATCAGCCAGAAACAGCAGTCCCACCGGACGGCCCCAAACTTCTTTCACGTCCGGCCCCAGCATCCAGCCGACCAGAAAATCCTCGTAGCCACCGACCGGTTTTCCGTTGCGGAAGCGAATGCGAATGATCTTGTAACCGGTCCGTTTGCTCCGATTCCACGAGCCGTGTAACGCGACAAACGCATCACCACGATACTCGCGCGGAAACATTCGTCCCTCATTGAACGCGAGGCCGAGGACCGCCGAGTGTGACTCGATCAAAACGTTTCCCGTCAGCGTTTGCTTCACGAGATCCGATCGCTCGCCTTTGCGCCGCGGATCTTCGAAACCCATGTAAGCATACGGCCAACCGTAAAACCCGCCGTCTTTGATTTCGGTAACGAAGTCGGGCACGAGTTCATCGCCGAGTCGATCTCGTTCCTGCACGGCGGCCCACAACGTGCGCGAGCCCGGCAGCCACGCGAGCCCGATCGGATTGCGCGTGCCGCTGGCGAAAATGCGTTTGCCGGTGCCGTCGGGATTAAACTCGACGATCGCCGCGCGCATCGGTTCGGGTTCGACGCTCACGTTTGTTTCCGAGCCGACTGTGACGTACATCTTCTTGCCGTCAGGACTGAACAGTATGTTTCTGGTCCAATGCTCGCGATAACCCTTGCCGGGCAGGTCGGCGATCTTCTCGGGCGTGCCTTCGGCCTTGGTCTGTCCCGGTTTGTAAGTGAACCGAATCACGGCGTCGGTGTTGCCGATATAGAGATAGTTTTTCCAGAACGCCATGCCGAAGGGCTGCTTCATGTTTTCGACAAAAGTGAACCGTTCTTCAGCGACGCCGTCTTTGTTTGCATCGCGCAACACGATGATCCTGCCCGCGCGTGAATCAGACAGAAAAACGTCGCCGTTCGGCGCGAGCGCCAGCCAGCGCGGTTCACGAAAGTCGCCTTCCGCAAAAGTAGCGACGGAAAAACCCGGCGGCATTATCAACTGCGCACCAGCCGGACGCGGCACCACGCGCGGTGGATTAACCGCGTCTTCCGCCGGATTTGGCGGCGGCAGGTCCGACGGCTTGATGTTGTAGGTCCGCAACGGCGACGCCGGCGCGGTTCCGGAGGTCTGCGCTGACACAGACGCCGCCATTAAGAAAACCAGGAAACTCGCACCAAGTTTTTGGGTCATTTGAGATCTCGAATCAACACCGCATCACGAACAAGATTACCACGCGTACACGCGAGCTGTTTTCCGTCACGCGACCAGGCGAAGCCCGTCATCAGCATGTCTTTGAAATCCGTGGCCTGTTTCGCTGGACCGCCGTCGAGCGGTTGCCTCCAGATGTTGGTGACGTTGTTTCCGGTTACCGTATAGAGAATCGACTTACCATCGTTCGCCCATTGTATAACCGAAAGCACCGTCCCGGTCGCGGGCACTGAAAACATTCTGGTTGGCTGGCCGTCGTCCATTGAGATCACACCCAGGCGGTTCGGCGGCGCCAAAACATCCGCGGACTCAGGATACGTGTAAGCGATAAACTTTCCATCCGGCGAAACGACGCCCATCGTCGCATGATGGTCCATGATCTGCACCGGCGTGCCGCCGTCAATTGAGACTTTCCACAGCGTCGGCTTCGCGGCGCTCGCCGTGTAGACCACCCAGCGACTATCGGGCGTGATACTCGGAAACGAATCGCCAACACCAGACGTCAACTGCACCGGGTTGCTGCCGTCCAGGTTCATGCGCCAGAGATGTTTCTTGCTGTCGCGCCACACGGAAAAAACAATGTAGCGGTTATCAGCTGATACGACCGGTGAGAAATTCGCTGCGCCGTTCGCAGTCAGTTGTTTGCGCTCGTTGCCGTCGGGTTTCGTGATCCAGATATTCGCATCGCCGCCTTCGTTGGAAACAAACACGATGCGGCCGTCCGGCGTCCACGATAGGTTGTTTCCTGAAGACGAATAAAAACTCACGTTGCCTGTCGGTAGTCTAGTTGCTTTCGTCGCATCGGCGTCGGGGAGGGTCCACAGATTCACCAAACCCTGCGCCTGAACGGTCGTGAACATCTTTCCATCCTGCGTGAGTCCGATCGCGCGATACTGGCTCAGGTCGTTTGTTACACGACGAGTAGTGCCGGCCGGGTGATTTATGATCCACAGTTGTGCTGACGCGACATTCTCTCCGGCGACAAGCAGCAGGCCCGACATGTCAGGCAGCCACTGGACGCGACCGGCAAACACCCACGATTGTTCGGATAGTCTTTGTTCTTTGCTGTCGGCGACGGAATAACCGTTGACTCGAGCGCCGACGCCTGTTGTGGCGACAGGGGCCGCTATGATCTTTCCGTCCGGCGACCACGATGGACCGGTGAAGAAGATCGGCGAAAACCGATCCGGAAAAGTTTGGATTGCGAGCTCGCGTTCGTTCGTGCCGTCGACGTTTGCGATGATCAGCGCGCTGCTGCCGGTCGTGGGATGGTTGCCACGCACGAACACAAACTGTTTGCCGTCAGGCGAGAAGCTCACTGGTCCATCGAGCCTCTCGCTGATCTTGACGGGAATTCCGCCGAGCACAGGGATTCGGTAGAGCGTGCCGGCGTCGAGATTCTGTTTGATGACGTAATAGAGATCGTTGCCGTCAGGCGAAAACGTCACGCCAAAGTACCCAACCGGCGCCGGCTGGACGATCAGCTTGTCATTAGCGGTGCTAACCTGGCGAATCCAAAGGCTCTGACTACTGCGATCGCTCAAAACGTAGACAATGTATTTGCCGTCGGGCGAGATGGTTGAATCAATCGCGTTACCGGAGTTTGTGAGTCGCACGAGACTGACGTCTGTAAAGTGTGCGACTGCGTTTTCGCGATTTAGTAACTTGTAAACACCAAAACCGCCGGCAGCTAGCAAGAATACGATCAGCACAACGGCGACAGCCGCGCCGAACTTGTGGCGTTTGAGCTCGATGCTGAGCGACTCGGTGATGGTCCCGCCACCGCTGCGTTCCACTGTTTGCCGCGGTGCGGAAAAGATCGCGGTCGCTTCCCCCGCCGCTGGGCTCGCTTCGACTTCACCAGCGCGAGTTCTTTGAAACTCCAACTCCTGTTTCAGCGCCTTCAAATCGAGCCACAAATCCTTCACGACCTGGTAACGTTCTTCGCGATCTTTCTTCAAACACTTCGTCACGATACGCGTGAGCTCTGACGGCAAGCCGGGAAGCACGCGGGCCAGCGACGGCGGCTCAGTTTTGAGAATCGCGGCGAGCGTGTCGCTCGGTGTCTCGCCTTCAAACGGTTTGCGGCGCGCCAGCATTTCGTACATGACGGAGCCGAGACTGAAGATGTCTGAACGATTATCGACGCCCAGCCCGCGCGCCTGTTCGGGTGACATGTAACCGGCCGTGCCGATCACAATCCCCGAACCGGTCCGCACTTGAATCGTCGGCGCTTCCGCGGCGACTGCGGGCGATGCTTGTTCGCTCAGTTTTGCGAGACCGAAGTCGAGCACTTTCACGTATCCGTCCGGCCGCACCATGATGTTTTCCGGTTTGATGTCGCGATGGATGATTCCCGCTTTGTGGGCCGCGGCGAGCGCGTCCGCAATCTGGATCGCGATGTCGAGCGCTTCCGTTACGGTCAGTGACTTGCGGTTCACGCGACTGCGGAGTGTTTCGCCCTCGACAAATTCCGTGGCGATGACGTGCGACGCTCCGACCTCGCGAATTTCGTAGATCGTGATGATGTTCGGATGGTTCAGAGCCGAAGCGGCGCGTGCTTCCTGTTCGAAACGGCGGAGACGGTCGTCGTCTTTCGTGAATGACGACGGCAGTAATTTCAGCGCGACTTTCCGCCCGAGCCGTTTGTCTTCGGCGAGATAAACCTCGCCCATGCCGCCGCGACTGATGAACGAAAGGACTTCGTACGAGCCGACAGTCTGCCCGGTCTTGAGTTCTGCATTGTCGTTGGCGATGAGATTCGCAGCCTGCGCGAACGCGGGCTCGTCGATAAAACTGCCGCTTCGTTCGTGAGACGCGATTAGGGTTTCAACTTCGCTGCGCAGCGCTTCATCGCCGGAGCAGGCCTGTGAAATGAACAGACCGCGCTCTTCAGGGCGATAAGTAATGGCGGAGTTGAAGATCTCCTTAACTTGTTGCCAGCGTTCGGGAGTCATAGTCCTGGTAAATGACGCGGAAAGTGGTCGCGAAATCCCTCACCGAGTTTACTCTAACTGCCGCCGCAGCCACGCACGCGCCATTTTCCAGTCGCGCTCGACGGTTGCGTGGCTGATGCCGAGCACTTCGGCGGTTTCGTCTATCGAAAGTCCGCCAAAAAACTTCAGTTCGACAATCTGCGCCTGTTGCGGATCCATCAACGTGAGCTCGTCGAGTGCTTCGTTGAGTGCGAGCAGATCGACTTCCGGTTGTTTGACGAGCTTTTCGGCGCTCGTAATCGAGAGTCGTTGCTGCTTTGAGCCGCCGCGTTTTGCCGCCTGGTGCTGGCGCGCATGGTCGACGAGTATGCGCCGCATGAGTTGGGCGGAAATGCCGAAGAAATGGGCGCGATTCTGCCACTTGGCGTTTCGTTGATCGATGAGCCTGAGATACGCCTCGTTGACGAGTGCAGTCGGCTGGAGCGTGTGGTTGGCGCGTTCGCGGCGCAGATAGTTACTCGCGAGCCGGCGCAGTTCGTTGTAAACCAGCGGCATCAGTTTCTCGAGCGCCGCCTGGTCGCCCTTGCCCCAGTCGATCAAAAGCTCTGTTATGCCCTCAGCAGATCGCATACGGTCCAAAATGAGGCGAAATTCTACATTTTTGCCGCCCGTGAGGGAATTCGCGACGAACCTCCGCGTTAGTGAGTGAGGCCCAAACTTACCAGTAAGGATGAGGTTAGTCATGAAAAGATATTTCACCATAACAATCGCCGTGATGATGTTTATGGCAGCCGTGACGATCACGGCGGAAGCACAGATGCGCGGCTCGCAACAGATTCGCGCGCGCATTCCGTTCGCGTTCCACGTTGGGAAAACAAAGCTTCCCGCCGGTGACTACACGATCGCCGTGCTGAATCCGAATTCCGATCGGAAGGTGTTGCAGATCAGAAGCACTGACGGAAAGCGGAGCGCGTTGATTCAGACGAGCGAGTTGAACACTAACGCGCCCGAGCAGACGAAGCTGGTGTTTAATCGCTACGGTGACCGATACTTTTTCGCCCGGGCGCAAATGGCTGGAGAATCAACGACACTGGCCGCAGTCAAATCGAGTGCGGAACGAAACGAAGCACAAGCGTTGGCGAGAAATGGGCGCAAGGCGACGATCGTAATCATCGCCGACTAAACCAGCGGACAAGTTATCGGCCGGCAGAAGTTGGGGAACTCCTTGCAGGCTGAGACACAACGACCCGGAGCCGGAAACGGCTTCGGGTTTGTTGTTTGAAACCGGTTTCAGAATTTACACGACTGGACTAACTGAAATAGACTCGCTCGACTTTTTGACTCTGTGCGCGCCAGCGGTCCCGATGAGCATTAGTCCAGCCGTCAAAACTGACCTACGCACCGAAGCAATCGCCGGTATCACCACGTTCTTCACGATGGCCTACATCGTCGTGGTGAATCCCGCGATTCTGTCCACGCCGGGAACAGGCATGGCCTTTAGCGGTGTGCTCACCGCAACGGTTTTGATCTGTTTCACGATGACGTTGCTGATGGGGCTTTACGCGAAGCTGCCTTTCGCAGTCGCTCCCGGAATGGGACTCAACGCGTATTTCACTTACACCGTCATCCTGCAGCAAGGAGTGTGGTGGCAGGTTGCACTGGGGATCGTGTTCTGGGCCGGCGTGTTGTTTCTTCTAATCTCGGTCACGCCGATCCGCGAGACGATCGCGAAAGCGATCCCGGCGGAACTGCGCATCGCCACGGCGGCCGGTATCGGCATCTTTCTGACGTTCATCGGTCTGAAAAACGCCGGGCTGATCGCTGCCGATCCGGTGACGCTCGTCAAACTCGGGACACTGGATCGCCACACGCTGTTTGGCGCAGTCGGAATGGTCGTTACATTGTTGCTGATGGTTCGCCGCAGCGCACTCGCGTTTCTGGCCGGCATCTTTGCGGTGACAGCGATCACGTGGGCAGGCGGCGACATAAAAACCCCGGAGCGGATCTTCAGCGCGCCTGACTTCAACACGGTCTTTCTCAAGTTAGACGTTCTCGGTGCTTTGAAACTTTCGCTCCTGCCCGCGATCATCGGCATCCTGTTCACAGATCTGTTTGATTCCATCTCCACGTTCATCGGCGTCGCACACTCCGCGAACCTGCTCGACGAAGATGGCAATCCTCGCAATTTGCGACAGGGTTTGATCGTCGATTCGGTGGCGACGTTCGGAGCGGGACTCTCGGGCACATCGTCAGGCACGGCCTACATCGAGAGTGTCGCGGGAATTAACAGCGGCGGGCGAACGGGACTGACGTCAGTATTTACGGCGCTCTGCTTTCTGCCGTGCTTCTTTCTCGCGCCGCTCGCCGCCATGGTGCCGCTGATGGCGACTGCGCCGGTGTTGATTCTGGTGGGCGCGGCGATGTTCAAGAGCGTCGGTCAAATAAACTTCGGCAGAATTGAAGAAGGCTTGCCCGCGTTTTTGACTATAATCCTCATCCCCCTGACCTTTTCGATTACCCAGGGAATACTCTGGGGCTTCATCTCGCACGTCGCCCTTTATCTCATGACCGGCAGACACAAAGACGTGCATCCGGTGATGTACGTGCTGGCTGCGGTGTCGATTGGGTTGTTGTGGCTGGAACACACTTAGAGTTGTAGAGGCATTATGAAATCCATCGCTTTGAACGTTTTTCGTCTGAGCGTCTTTCGTCTTTTCGCAGGACTCTCCCTGCTTTTATTGACGTGCGGTACGCTAGTGGGACAATCCCAAACCCCAACACCTACGCCGCCCGACCAGCGCGGCCTCGGAATCCAGAGCGCCTCCCCAACGCCGCCCTCCCAAACGTCGCAACAATCACGCGAAGCCAAACCCGAGCTCGTCCTCCAAACTGGCTACAACAACATCTTCGGCGCGACACGTCTGGTGTTCAGCCCTGACGGACGCCTGCTCGCGACCGGAACCTTTCGCAGCAACACGATCAAACTCTGGGAAACCGCGACCAATCGCAAGTTGCGCGATCTTTCGAGCAGCGGCCAAACCGCGTCCGGTCTCGCGCCGTCGATCGCTTTCAGTCGCGACGGCCGTCTCATCGCCGCTTCGGCCGCGGACAATTCGATCAAGGTTTGGGACGTAAACAGCGGCCGCGAAGTGCAAACGCTGATTGGTCCACAGGGAACAGTCACGGCCGGCTTTGGCGTCTACTTCATCGGCTTCGCGTCAGACAATCGTTTGGTAAGTGTCAGCGATACAGCGCGAGTTTGGGATCTGAACACCGGCCGCGAAGTACGGACGTTTGAGTTAAGTTCGCCCGGCTCCGGCTACAGCAGCACCGAAGCCGGCATGGCGCTCTCTCCCGACGGCACGCAGTTCGTCATGCTCGACGAGGATGCGGAGCCTCAGGCGCGTGTGATCGATCTTTCGAGCGGGCGCGAAGTGCGGCGCGTGAAGTTGTCAGATAAACGTGTCGACACGATCAGTTTTACGTTTGCTCCCGACGGGCGTGTGCTCGCGGCCGGCGTCGTTGAAAAGCGTTTGAAGCTTTGGGACGTGACGGCAAAGAAAGAGCAGGAGTTGACCCAAACGACGAAAGACTTCAGCCAGATCAAGTTCAGTCGCGACGGGCGGTTGTTGGCGTTGTCGGAAAACTACGTCGTGAAGATTTGGGACGTGGCGAGTGGGCGGGAGTTGACGCAGTTGAAAGTGCCAAACAGCGGCGCGTTTGTGTCGCAGGCCGACGCGTTTATGGCCTTCAGCGAAGACGGAAAACGGATTGCAACCGGCGGTTTTGATACTGACACGATCATTTGGGAAACCGAGACTGCAAAGCGCGTTTCCAATCTCACCGGGCGCACCAACATGGCCTACAGCGTGGCGTTTAGCGCCGACGGAACACAGCTTTCGTCAGGCGGTCGTACGCGTTGGGATTTGCGCACGGGCAGCGGACTGCGATTAGTGCCGGCGTCGTCGCCGGAGAAGACGTATGGCGTTCCGAGTCCTGATGGGCGCGTGGTTGCAGTGATGAAGCCAAACAGCAGCGTCGTTTCGCTTGCGGAATCGCCCAGCGGGCGTCAGTTGGCCACGCTCACGGCGTCGGGGGAGGTCGGCAACGTCGAGAAGCTGCGGTTTAGTGCAGACGGCAGCATGCTCGCCGTGGTCTATGGCGGGATCGATCAGCAGTCACAAGTTCCGAGCGGTCCGACGTCGTACATGCGCGGCAGTCAGGTGAAGATTTGGGAGGTGAAGAGCGGGCGAGAACTGCAATCACTGGCCGCGAATGCACTGCCGAACGAAGCGGAATTCAGTGGCGACGGCCGCGTCGTCGCAATCACGGCGTCGATGGGCCAGCTCTCGCTGTGGGACGTGCAGTCGGGGAGCAAATTGCGCGACCTGACGAGCTCGCCGATGGCCTCGTTCACGGCGCCGACCATCAGACCCGGACAGATGCCAACGATGCCGAACATGGCCGAGATCGCCGCGATGATGAACAACGTGATGGGCTCGATGGCGGCCGGAACGATGGGCCGCACGGTCACGTCGCTGGCGTTTAGTCCTGATGGAAAGACACTCGTGACTGGCGGTTTTGAGTCGAAGACAAACATCGATCTCGGGGCGCTGATGAGTGGCAAGCGTCCGAAAGGCTCGAAGAATTCCGACCCACAGGACCTGATGAAGGATCTGAAAGTCGAAGCCGTGGGTCAGACGCAGTTCTGGGACGTTTCGACCGGGCGCGAGATCGGAGCGTTGAAAGGACACGGGCGAGCTGTTGGGAAAGTGGCGTTTAGTCGTGACGGCAAACTGCTGGCGACCGCCGGCACTGACAATACGATCAAGATTTGGGACGTAGCCGCGAAACGCGATCTCGCCACGCTAACGGGTCACACCGCAAACATCGAATCACTCGCCTTCCATCCCGACGGCCGCTTGCTCGCTTCGGCCGGTGAAGACGGCAGCACGTTTCTGTGGGACACGAAAACGGCCGAGCACTTACTGACGCTCATCTCCCTCGACGATGGCGGCGAGTGGATGGTCGTGACGCCGCAGGGTTTGTTCGACGGCACACCCGTGTCGTGGAACCAGATCCTCTGGCGCTACAACCAGGAGACGTTCAACGTTGCGCCGATCGAGTGGTTCTTCAATGAGTTTTACCACCCGGGTTTGTTGTCAGACGTGTTTGGCGGGAAGCGCCCGCGTGTGGCGCAGGACGTTTCAAAGAAAGACCGGCGTCAGCCGATCGTGAAGTTGTCCCTCGTGCGGCAAGGAGTCGAGTCGCCGGCGGCCGATACCGCGATCGCGTTGCGCACGATCAAAGTAAAGATCGACATCACGGACGCGCCTGCCGATAAAGACAACCCGCAGGGCACGGGCGCGCGCGACGTGCGGCTGTTTCGAAACGGCTCGCTCGTGAAGGTTTGGCATGGCGACGTTTTGCAGGGCCAGCCTTCGGTGTCGCTGGAGGAGGAGATCACCGTGACGGCGGGACCGAATCGGCTCGTCGCTTATGCGTTCAATCGCGACAACGTGAAGAGCAAAGATGCGCCGCTGGTGTTTACCGGCGCCGAGAGTCTGAAACGCAAAGGCACGGCTTACATCATCGCAGTGGGTGTGAATGAGTATGAGAATCCGCAGTACAACCTGAAATATGCGACTGCGGACGCACGCGATTTCGGCGAAGAGGTGCGTCGCCGGCAAACGCAGATCGGCGACTTCGAGCGCGTTGAAGTCGTTCAGCTACTCGACAAAGACGCGACGAAAGCAAACATTCTCAACGCGATCAAGCGACTGGCGGGTGAGCCCGGGCCGCCTTCGTTGAAAGCTGGACCACTCGATGGATTGAAGCGCGTTGAACCGGAAGACACCGTGATCATCTATTACGCCGGCCACGGCACGGCGCAGGCGCAACGCTTTTACCTGATTCCGCACGACCTCGGCTACACCGGCGACCGCACGAAGTTAACCGAGGAAGGATTGAAGACGATGCTCGCGCACAGCATTTCCGATCTTGAGCTGGAAGCGGCTGTTGAACGATTGGATGCGGGCCATCTGTTGCTGATCATCGACGCGTGTAATTCAGGTCAGGCCCTGGAAGCGGAAGAGAAGCGCCGCGGGCCGATGAATTCAAAAGGCCTGGCCCAACTCGCGTATGAGAAGGGCATGTACATTCTTACGGCCGCGCAGAGTTTTCAGGCCGCGCTGGAAGCGGCGCAACTGGGCCATGGATACCTGACCTACGCGTTGGTTGAAGAAGGATTGAAGACTCCGGTTGCGGACATTGAACCAAAAGACGGCGTCCTTATCGCGCGCGAATGGCTCAACTTCGCTACCGAGCGCGTGCCGCAGATGCAGCAGGAAAAGATGACGCAAGGTCGTGGTCTGGGATTGGAGATCGCATTCGCCGAAGGCGAATTAACCACCGAACCGCAAAAGCGGAGCGTCCAACGGCCACGCGTCTTCTATCGCCGAGAACTGGAGGCGACGCCGTTAGTAATCGCCAGGCCGTGAAATCAGCTTAAGACGGGTTGACGGTCAATGGTGACGGCCGCTTTTGCGGGTCGATAGTTGGCTTCGTCGATCTCTTTTACCGCGTGCAGGGCGGATGAAATCGCCCCCTGCATCCATGAGAACCAGGGCGAGAGGTGTTCGCCCGCGAAGTGAATGCGCCGGTCCGGAGCGATTGCGGTAGCCAGGTCGGTTAGACCGACAGACGCCCACGCCCCGCGGGACCACTCGTCTTCCAGCCAGCACTTCGTCACGCCGCGTTCGAAGTTGTCGCGCAGGCCGGAGAAGATGGCGTCGAGTTGATTCAACGTCGTCTCGATGCGCTGGTTTTCTTTCAACTTCGTGATGCGCTCTGCTTCGCCGGGGCGCGCGTAGGTCATCAGAATCCCGCGTGTTCCGGGTTGACTCCAGGTCGG
>DASUOZ010000525.1:0-6891 GCA_036276375.1 Pyrinomonadaceae bacterium
TAAGTGCTAACGTTTTGCGCGAGTTAGAGCGGTGTGTTATGTTGTGCCGCTCTTAAACCTGCCAGTTTTGTTCGCCTTTATAGGGTCGAAGAGGAGTTCAAAGACAAGTATGTCTACGCCTAATGGAAACGCCGACGGCCAACATGTCGGCAAAGTCGTGCAGATTATCGGTCCCGTGCTCGACGTCGAGTTTCAAGGAGGTTATCTTCCGCCGATCTACCAGGCACTCCGCGTGGTGTCGGACGGCTTCGAGGTGCCAGTTGCCATCGACGTGATCGCCGAAGTGCAGCAGCACCTGGGCGAAGGACGCGTGCGCACGGTTTCAATGACGCCGACCGACGGCATGGTGCGCGGCATGAAGGCGATCGACACCGGCGGCCCGATCACGATGCCGGTTGGCGAAGGCACGCTCGGCCGCGTGCTGAACGTCATCGGCGAGCCCGTCGACACTCTCGGACCCGTGAAGCATGACAAGCGTTATCCCATCCATCGCCACGCGCCGACGTTTGAAGAGCAGTCGACCGAGCTCCAGATGTTCGAGACGGGCATCAAGGTCATCGACCTGATTCAGCCCTTTCTGCGCGGCGGCAAAATCGGACTGTTCGGCGGCGCGGGCGTCGGCAAGACCGTTATCGTGATGGAGTTGATCAACAACATCGCGAAAGCGCGTTCGGGTTTCTCGGTGTTCGCCGGCGTCGGCGAACGCACGCGTGAAGGAAACGATCTGCTCCGCGAAATGGTGGAGTCGCAGGTTATCCAGTTTGGCGAAGAGTTCAACAAGAACTTCCACGATACCGGCAAGTTTGACCTTACCAAGGTCGACATGAACGCCATCGGACAGTCGAAAGTGGCGCTTATCTACGGCCAGATGACCGAACCGCCCGGCGCGCGTTTGCGCGTGGCGTTGTCGGGCCTGACGGTCGCCGAATACTTCCGCGATCAAGGTCTCGACGTGCTGCTCTTCATCGACAACATCTTTCGCTTCACCCAGGCGGGTTCGGAAGTGTCGGCGCTGCTCGGACGTATGCCTTCGGCAGTAGGTTACCAGCCGAACCTCGCGACGGAGATGGGCGAAATGCAGGAGCGGATCACGTCTACCAAGACGGGTTCAGTCACATCGATCCAGGCGGTTTACGTGCCTGCTGACGACTACACCGATCCGGCGCCGGCGACGACGTTCGCGCACCTCGACGCCGTCACCGCGCTGTCACGGCAGATCGTGGAACTGGGCATCTACCCGGCGGTAGACCCGCTCTCGTCGTCATCGCGCATTCTCGATCCCCGCGTCATCGGTCAGGAACACTACGACACTGCGCAGGACGTGAAACGCGTGTTGCAGCGTTACAAAGACCTCCAGGACATCATCGCGATCCTCGGTCTCGACGAGCTCTCCGACGAAGACAAATTGATCGTCTCGCGCGCGCGCAAGATTCAGAGGTTCTTCTCGCAACCGTTCTTCGTTGCCGCTCAGTTCACCGGTCTCGAAGGCAAGTACGTCAAACTCGAAGACACCGTGCGCGGCTTCCGCGAACTGGTCGACGGCAAACACGACGACCTGCCCGAGCAGGCGTTCTACATGGTCGGCACGATTGAAGAGGCGATCGAAAAAGCGAAGACGTTTGCCCAATAAGAGCTAACTATGGCGGAGAAGATCCAACTCGAGGTAGTTACGCCTGAACGGCGTGTGCTCGCGGAGTCGGTTGATATGGTCACCATCCCGGGTTTGGGCGGTGAACTGGGAATCCTGCCCGGACATACGCCGCTGATTTCGCAGCTTCAGACGGGCGTGCTCACGTACGTGCAGGAAGGAAAGAGTTTTTCGTTGCACGTCTCCGGTGGCTTTGTCGAGATACGCGACGATCACGTTTCGGTGCTCGCCGAGGTGGCCGAGCGGCCGGAGGAGATCGACGCAGCGCGCGCGAAGCAGTCGCGCGATCGACTCGAGAAACAACTGAATCAGTGGAGTGGAACGGAAGAGGACTTCGAAGTGGCGCGGGCGAAGCTGGAAAGATCTGTCGTGCGGCTGCAACTCGCCGGTCCTTCTCGCTAAACAGACCATCCACAGATTACACAGAAGTCTCCGTAATCTGTGGATGGTTTTATTTTGACGAGATAGCGTCCTTCATTTCTCTCACGGCGGTTTCCAGTCCCACAAAAATTGCGCGGGCGATGATGTTGTGGCCGATGTTGAATTCGGTGATCTCACTGATCCGCGCTACAGCGCCAACGTTTCGATACGTCAGACCGTGACCCGCGGCGACGTTCAATCCTTTTCGCAAAGCGAGCTCCGCACCTTCTCTCAATCTTTGTAATTCACGCGCCGCACGTTCGGCGCCTTCGCCGTGAATACCGCGCGCGCCAAGCGTCGCTTCGGCGTACGCCGCGGTGCAAAGCTCAACTTGCTGCGCACCGATTTGTTGGGCCACTTCGATCTGCGCCGGATCGGGATCGATAAACAAACTCGCCATGATGTTTGCGTCGCGCAGCCGGTCCACCGCTTTGCTGACGACAGCGAGGTTTGCTTTTGCATCGAGTCCGCCTTCGGTGGTGATCTCGTTCGGACGTTCGGCGACGAGCGTCACGGCGTCCGGTGTTGTTTGCAACGCGATCTCGAGCATTTCGTCAGTCGCGGCCATTTCTAGGTTGAGATAGGTCGTAACGGAGTCGCGCAGCAGCCGGATATCGAGATCCTGAATGTGACGGCGGTCGCCGCGCAGGTGGACGGTGATGCCGTCAGCGCCCGCTTGTTCGGCAGCCATCGCCGCGGCGATCACGCTTGGTTCGGGAGCGCGCCGCGCCTGGCGCACGGTGGCGACGTGATCGATGTTTATGTTGAGGCGCGCCATCGGTGTGATTATACGAAGTTATGATCTTCGCGCCAGTTCGTGTGCGGTCTTCAGGGCGCTGTCGTAAACGCCGCGTCGCGCCTGCTGGCGGATCAGTCCGACTTCGCTCAACATGCGGAAGCTGTCGCTCATGAGGCTGATCTTGCTGCCTTCATTGTGGTCCCAACGCACCGGCACTTCTTTCAATCTCAATCCCGCACGAAACGCCAGGTACAGCAACTCCACGTCGAAACCGAAGCGATCGACGGTCGCCGCCTCGACGAGCGGCCGACAGACGCTCATGCGGAAAGCCTTGAACCCGCATTGCGTGTCCCAGAACGGCAATCCGGTCGCGAGCCGCACGGCAAGATTGAAGACGCGGCCGCCCTGCTCACGCCGCCACGGTTGGTGCACGCCGATCAGCTTGCGATCGAGCGCGCGCGAACCAAACGTCACGTCGCACTGACCATTCACAATCGGATCTACGAGCTTTGGCGCTTCCGTGATCGGAGTAGAGAGATCCGCGTCTGAAAACAGCGCGACCTCGCTGCGCGCGGCGAGGAGTCCGAGACGGACGGCGCGGCCTTTTCCGAGGTTTGATTTGTAGCTGATGACTGAGGTGCGCAGGGGACCGCTGTCGCTGAAGATGGACCGCGCGATGCCGGCCGTATCGTCGGTCGAACCGTCGTCGACGACGATCACTTCGGCGTCCGGCCAGCTCTCGCGCACGTAATTTACGACCGCCGTCAGGGTATTCCCCAAGCGGATCGCCTCGTTATAAGCGGGAATAACGATCGACAGAGACGCAGACATTCAGGGTGCTCGCGACGCAATATATCACAGGCAGACATTGCCGATTGCCGATTGCCGATTTTCGATTTGTGCGTTTGTGCACTAAGTCCCGGCGGCGCCGAAATCGGCGTTTGGCAATCGGCAATCGTCAATCCACAATGACCGGTGGTATATTGCGAACGTGGAAGTTGCACACCAATTCAAGCGTTATCGGGATCGGGCGATTACCTGGAGGTTTGCACTGACTGCCTCCGGCGTGATCCTGGTGGCGGCTATTATTGGGGGCACGATCGGCAGCGCCCGGCGCTTCAGTAGCCTGACTTCTATCGGCGCGCAGAACTCATATCGCGTCGCCGATGAGATCGAACGCGACTACAACGAAGCTGTCACGATCATTAGTTCAAACTACTCCGGCGACATCGATCACGAGAAGGCAACGCAGGCCGCTATTCAGGGCATGCTTTCGACGCTCGACCCACACTCTGCTTACTTCCCTTACAGCGAATTCAAGAAGCTCAAAGAAGACCAGGACTCCCGCTTCTATGGTATCGGCGTCACGATCGTCCAACATCGCGACGGCGTCTACGTGCAGTCAGCGGTGGAAGGCACGCCCGCGGCGAAGCTCGGATTGAGATACGGCGATCGCATTCTTGAAGTCGACGGCAAAGACGCGCGCGAGTGGTCCAGCGAGCAGGTGTCGAAGAACGTGCGCGGCGCGCTGGGCGAACCGGTGACGTTGAAAGTTGAACGCGCGGGTTCCGAAGCGCCGCAGTATTTCACGATCGTTCGCGATGCGGTGCCGTTGTTGACCATTCGCAACGCTTACATGATGCGACCGGGCACCGGTTATATCGGACTGACAGGCGGTTTTCAGCGTTCGAGTGACGAAGAGCTGGCGAAAGCGATGAAGCGTCTCGAAGAGCAGGGGATGCGCCAGCTAGTGCTCGACTTGCGCGGTAATCCGGGTGGTCTGCTCGATCAGGCGATCGAAGTTTCGAGTGAGTTTCTGCCGCGTGGTACGCCGATCGTATCGGTGAGGGGACGGACCGAGTACGCGCAGCCGTTTATTTACAAGTCAACGGGTTCGGATCCTTCAACGTTGCCGCTAGTGATCCTGATAAATCGCAGCACGGCGTCGGCGTCGGAGATCGTTGCGGGTGCGATTCAGGACCACGGGCGTGGGTTGATTGTCGGCGAAACGAGTTTTGGCAAAGGACTCGTGCAGCGCATTTTTCAGTTGCCGTTCAATACCGGGTTGACGTTGACGACCGCGCGTTATTACACGCCGTACGGGCGTTCGTTACAGCGCGACTATTCGAGTGGTTCGCTCTACGACTACTATACGCGTCATGATCCGGCGGAGACACCGCCGCCGCCCGGACCGCGCAATCTCGAGGCGCCGCTGGCGTTGGCTTCGCCCACGCCGCACCCGCACAGTGGACCACCAGTGCAAACGGCGGTGGGCCGGGTGTTTTATGGTGGTGGTGGCATCACGCCGGACATCGAAGTGAAGGAGTCGGCGACGACGCCGTTGCGTCTGCGCATTGCGGAAGCGGCGTTTCATTTCACGCGCCACCTCGCGGCTGGAGTCGTGCCGGGGTTGGAGTCGTACAAGGTCGAGAAAGTGCATTACGGGAAGACGGCGAAGCCGGCGGATTTTGCGATTACAGAGCGAGTGATGGAAGCGTTTCGCACGTTCGTGCGGACGCGTCCCGAGAATCAACTCCAGCCGGCGCAGATCGACGAAGAGCTGGACTTTGCGAAGTTGCGACTGCGGCAGGAGATCATCACCGCGGCGTTTTCAAACGACGCCGGCGCGCGCGTTCTGCTTGAAAGCGACGTGCAGGTGCAGCGCGCCCTCGAAGCATTACCGGACGCCAAACGCCTCGCCGACAACGCCCGCAACGGCGTGTGGCAAGGCTAACGGGCGATCTCGCCAACGCCTTCAGCGTTCGCGAATTCCAGCCCAGGGTTGCTTCAACCCTGGGTATCTATAAGTAAAACGTCCTAACCCTGAAAGGGTTGGCGAACCTCATGAAATCGCTACTTCTCACAGCGGTGTTGCTGCTCGCGACGACCTCGGCGACCGCCCAGGAACCGTCACTCAAACCTGCGATGTCCGCGCCGGAGCCCGACGCGCCGGTGGTCCTTTCACTCGAAATCGATTTCCACAACTCACGGCCACCCGCGTACATCAGCGTCCGTGGCGCAGACACAAAACCACGCTGGATCTGGGCCCCGCAGTTTGCCCGCCTGCCCGGCGCCCAACCCAAACCAAACGAACTACCAATCCAGGCCATCCGCGTCGAGTCGCAATTCAACGGCGAAACCACCGACGTAAAAGTCTCTCTCCTCCGCGGTCACAAAGGTTTCGAACGCGAAGATCCGGTGGCCACCTATCACGTCGGTCTCAACGAGAAAATTACCGTCACTGAATTGCGGTCGTTCGGCCTTAAACCGATCGATTTGACGCTGCTCAACGTCATCTCACCGCTGCCGCCGCCGCCGACTATCGAAAACCACACGATGTCAGTCGGCGTCGTGAGCATCGAATCAGACAACGTGCCTTTGCCGGCCTACAAACTCACGCTCCGAAACCAGTCAGACAAAAACATTCGCGCGCTTAAGATCGACACGATCAGCGACGGCCGCCCGCACCTCTCCACTTTCTGGCAAAACCCTTTCGATCGCCCCGTCATCGAAGCCGGCGGAGTGGCGGAGAAGACCATCGCCGTAGTGAAAGCCGAGAAAACACCGACGGCTTACGCGCCCGGCACCGCGGCCACCAGTACGATTGTCATCACAACGATCGTCTTCGACGACCTGACGTTCGAAGGCGATGAATTCCACGCCTGCCGGTACGAAACGTTCGTCGTGGGCCGAAGGTTGTGGGTCAAACGCGTGCTTCCGTTCATCGAAAGCGAACTCGCGAATCAGTCGCTCTCGCCGAAAGAGTTCAAAGAAAAGTTTCTCCTGTTGACTTTCAAACTCGCGGACAACGAAAAGACCGCGAAGTCTGCCGTCTCCTCCAGGTGTGAGAACCCGGATTCGTTCGTCGACATTTCCACTCAAACCCTCAGCCTCGAGCTCCTGCGCGATCTCGATCGCATCATCAACACGCGCCCCGCGCCCCCGATCAACTTCCGCGCCTGGCTCGAAGCACGCCGCGAAAACTACGAAGTGTGGCTCGCGCGCCTTCAGTAATCGTTTGCGTTCAGCCTAAGAACGCTGCTGTAACCACCAGCTAAAGCTTGAACTCTGACCGCAACTTATT
>DASUOZ010000526.1:0-3108 GCA_036276375.1 Pyrinomonadaceae bacterium
TTGGCATCGCGCAGGATCTCCGTTTCCTGACGGATAGCTTGTTCTCGAGCAAGCAGTCCATTTAAATCACGCATTACTCACCTCGGCCAATCGACGCACAGCGTTTATTTGACGTAAACAAACCTGCAGCTCTCACAAACCGCAGCAGGGTACGTCAAAGTTGACTGGTAAACGTGAGGCATCGCTGACCTGTGGTCACGCGTGCAGCGGACTGCAATCGACGGGAGAGTGACTATCCGCCTTTTCAGCTCAACCAGTGTGCGACTCGGATTTTAGCACGGCCGGAGAAATAATTTGATTGCCTTGCCGGCCCGGGAAGAACCGCGTTGTACTGCAGCGCCGTAAGCGCAGTTACCGTGCGGCGGGTTTTGCCTCCGCGGCTGTCTTCGGAGTCGCAGCTTTGAAAGCCGCCTCAATACTGGCTTTCAGTTCCTCGTAACCTTTCGCCGACACGCGGCGCCCGTTAATGAAAAGCGTCGGTGTCGCGTTAATTCCGAGTTTCATGCCATCTTCAACGTCGCGCTGCACTGCCTCGGTAAACTTGCCTGAATCGAGGCTGCTGTCGAAGCGTGTGCGATCAAGCTTCAACTCACCAGCGTATTCTTTCAGCTTCTCGACACTCAGCGCCGACTGATTGCGCATCATGATCTGCACGTACTCCCAGTATCGTCCCTGCTCGCGAGCGGCTTCTGCTGCTTCGGCTGCTTTGAACGCCTCCGTGTGTTGTCTGAGCGGGAAGTCACGCGCGACTAGTCTGACTTTGCCGCCGTACTCCTTGACCAGACGTTCCAACTCCGGATGCAACGCCGCACAGCTCGGACACTGAAAATCGGTGAACTCAACGATCGTCACCGGCGCATCAGCGTTGCCGAGCGAAGGCTGATCCGCGGTCGAGATTGAAAACACGGGTGACTCGGGCGCAACCAGAAATACCTGGATCGCTGCAGTCGCGCGCAGCCGGTCGACAAACGCACGTTCGGCAGCACGCAGTTCGATCTGTTCGAGATACTGCTTGATGGCGTCTTTAGTTTGGGTGAAGTCCCCGCTGACGCGTTCTTTGTTCTGCTCGAAGAAGAGACGCGTTTGTTCGTCGGTTACGGGGTTCGGCTTTACTTCAGCATCGAGCAGGGCGTTGGTGGTGATCTTACGTTTTTGCGCTTCCTGCGTCAGGAGGGTGTCATTGATCGTGAGCTCGACCTGGTCCTTACGTAATTTGTAGACCTGTTCCTGCACGTCGAAGATCAGCGGCAGCAGTGAATTTTCCACCTCGGCGGAGGTGATGGGTTCACCTTTGATAGTGGCGAGCACGCGGGCGCGGTCCGCTTTAGTCGCCGGCGGTGTTACATCAGTGACAAGCACTTTAGCGTCGTGCGCGGCCCGCAGCGTATCGGCAAACTTCTTCGCCTCGTCTCGCTGTCGTTCCTCGAAGAGGTAGGAGACGATTTGTTCGGCGAGGTCTTTGAATTCGCCGTTGATGCGCGCCTTGTTCTGATCGTAGAAGGCCTGAGCTTCGGCGGGCGTCGGACGTTTCACTTTCGTGACCACTTCCTGCTCCAGCAGTTTCACCGTGCTGAGGCCGCGCTTTTTGGCTTCGAGCGACAGGAGCTTCGAATTGATGATCAGGTCCAGCTCGCGTTTGCGCGCGTCGATGACCTGGCGCTGTAGCTGGTCCACAGAGTCGGCCGTCGACTTTTTGATATCACCGTTAGTGATCTTGACGCCGTTTACGATCGCCAGTGTCTCGGGTAAAGACTGCGACTCACAGCCGCAATCCTCACGAGCCGGAGCCGCGGCCGGAGTCGGTGGAGCCGATGGTGGGGTTTGTGGCGACTGCGATTTCGCGCTCGGCGCGTAGGCCAGACTCAATAGTATAAGGGCCCAGATTAGTCTGCTGCTCATTTTGTTCTCCTCATGATGTGCTAAGATGCCCCGGCGCGAAAAGGTTGTAGTTAGTTTTGCTGTCGCACAACGCCCTGCAAGAGTTGTGCTATAGCCACCTTACGAAGTGTCTTATCCGCCGGTAGCCCTGGTCCGCGGAAAAATCCACACCAAGCGCGAAAGATCTCTCGGCTCCGGTGCGACGCTGAAGAGACCAACTCCCAAGCAAACGCATCATTTGCTTCAAATTGAGACACTGCATATGATTTGCAGGGAGCCTTGCAGACTTCGAGTAGTTTTTTGGGTGTAGCAGTTAGTCAACCTCGTCTCAACCAAAACAAGGAAACGATCCCTTCTCAGGAGGCTGAATGGGAACAGCCTCGTACCGGGAACTGTCTTATGAGTGTGTTTTCCAGGATGTTTCCTCGCTCGGGAGTACTCTCGCTCAAAAGAGGGTTGAACCCACGTTTGATCATCCTCTTCACTGCGCTGACGGTACTCCTGACCGCGAGCATCATTTTCGCGTGGGAGCGAATCTTGAGACCGCCTTACTACGCCTGGGTCGCGCGTAATTATCCCGGCGTCGAAAACGCCGACAACCGTTACAAGCTCGAACAACGCGGCGAGCACTTCTTCATCTCGATGGCGGTGGATATCGTTGTCGTCAGCCTGCTGCTCGCAATCGTCGGACGAAAACAGGAACGCCTGATTGCGGTTAACGAACAACTCGCGCACAGTGAAAAGGTAGCGACGCTCGGCAGAGTTGCGGCGCAGGTAGCGCATGAAGTCAGAAACCCGCTGGCGGGCCTGCTGCTCTATTCAGAACATCTCAAATCGAAGCTCGACGGAAAAGGTCAGAACGGCGAGGTGCAGCTCGTCAATAAGATCATCGACACCATTAACAATCTCACCGCCACCACCGAACAAATTCTGAACTTCGCGCGGCCCGTCACGCTCGCGCCGAAACGTTTGGACCTCAACGGAGTCGTACAAGACGTTTTCCAACTACTGAGCACCGAGATAACGGCGCACCGAATTGAGGTGAAACTCGAGCTTGATTCTGCACCGGTAGCCGGCATGCTCGACGAGCCGTCCATTCGCGCCGCCACGCTGAATCTCGTACTCAACGCCGTTCAAGCAATGCAAGACGGCGGCCGGCTGACCATATCCACCGGAAAAACCGACGGAAACATATGGATGGAGATCAAAGACACCGGCGCGGGCATGAGC
>DASUOZ010000527.1:0-6122 GCA_036276375.1 Pyrinomonadaceae bacterium
ACAACCTCTTACTTTCAACCGCTCGAATGTAAAAAGTAAAGCTGAATAACACTACAATGTAAAAGAGCAATCGGGAGCGTTGGTGCGGCGCGCGTACGGGGCGTCATTTGGTGGATGATGGCGCGGCATGTTAGACTCGCGCGCTTTTCGGCAGGCAAAGTTAATCACCTATAGAGGAATCGGATGTTTCTCGCAGAGGCCTCAATTCAGTTGGTTCCTGACGGTACGTTACTGCTCCACCTCCTGATGGTGGGCGTAATGGTCTTTATCCTGAATCGAACCCTCCTCAAGCCAATCAATCAGATACTCGCCGAACGCGACCGGCAGGTTGAAGGCCGGATCAAAGAGGCGCAGCTGCTGGCGGCTGAAACTGAAGAGAAGTTGAGACGCTATAACGCTACCCTGCGAGAAGCACGAGCTGAAGGCTATCGACTGCTCGAAAAGGAGCGCGCTGCCGCACTCAAAGAAAAGGACGAGCACGTGCGTCAGTATCGGGAGCAGGTGTCGAAGACCGTTGCCGCGCAGTTAGAAATAACGCGCCAACAGGAACAGAAGGTTCGGGAAGAGTTGGAGTCGCAGGCTGCGACGTTCGGCGATCTGATCAGTTCGCAGATATTGCGACCGCCGGCTCGATAAATTTCGAACGTCACTTCGTTAGACGAAATGATCATACTCGCGTTAGCAGAAGGAACAGGCTGGCTCAACTATCCGGGCCTTGAGGTGTGGAAGTTTGTAAACCTGGCTATCTTTGTCGCTTTCGGCATTTACCTCCTGCGCCGCCGCATTAGCGAAGCTCTGGCAACGAGGGGTGAGACGATCAAGCAGGAACTGATCGAGGCGCAGCAAACAAAGGCCCGTGCGCTCGAGAAGGTAGCCGAGGCCGACTCTCTGTTGGGTAGACTCGATGCGGATGTTCGCACCGTCCATGAACACTCGCGCCACGAAGCCGAGTCGGAGCGCCAACGCCTTGCGGCCGCGGCGGCGCGTGAGATTGAAAAACTGAAGCAACAAGGAGAGCGCGAAGTCGACACGGCCGCGAAGGTCGCGCGCAAATCGCTGCGGCAGTTTTTGGCGAAGAAGAGCATTGAATTTGCGCGTCGCAAGGTAAGCACGCAGATCAGACCGGAAGACGACCGACAACTGATCGAGAACAGCATTGGTGAATTGAGGAGGGCGAGAGTTTGAGTTTACAGACGGTCGCGCGCCGGTACGCGTCAGCCCTCGCCGATGTTGTCATCGAGCGCCGCGAAGAACGAGAGGTCCAAAAAGAGATCGAGCTTTGGGCTTCAATGATTGATAGTAACCCGCAGTTGAAGGAAGTCTTCGCTAATCCCACTGTTGTTTACGAACACAAACGAACCGTACTCGAAGAGTTGATCTCGCGCAGCCGCGTCCGCGAAACAACCGCCAGCTTTCTCCGCGTACTATTAAGAAATCAGCGCCTGGCTCAACTGCCTGAGGTGGCGGCGCGATTTGGCCAGGTTCTGGATGAACGCGCCGGCGTTGTGGCGGCCGAGATCACAACAGCGAGACCGATTCCCGAGGATTTGAAGAAGGCGCTGCACGACACGCTCGCTTCCGCGACCGGGCGCACAGTGCGACTGACTTTCGCGACTGACGAAACCATCATCGGCGGTCTTGTCGCACGCATCGGCTCAACCGTTTTCGACGGATCCGTGGAAAACAATCTCGAGCGGTTGGCAGACGGTCTGGTCGGCGGTTAACGGCGAGCAGAGTATTAGAGGACATCATGGAACCAATTAGAGCGAGCGAAATCAACGAAATTATTCGCAAACAGATCGAAAACTTCGATACCGGCGTGACCGTCACCGAAGTCGGAACGGTCATCAAGATCGGCGACGGCATCGCCGAAATTCACGGACTCGAAAAAGTGATGGCCGGCGAACTCCTCGAGTTCCCACACGACGTTCGCGGACTCGCCCTCAACCTGGAAGAAGATAAGGTGGGTGCGGTGCTGTTCGGCGAGTTTCAGGCAATCCGCGAAGGCGATCTGGTCAAACGCACCGGACGTATTATGCAGGTGCCGGTTGGTGAAGCCTTGATTGGTCGCGTGGTCGACGTGCTGGGAAATCCGATCGACGATGGTGGTCCAATCGTCACCGAACACTACAATCCGGTCGAGCGCATCGCTCCCGGTGTGGTTGACCGGCAGCCGGTGAAAGAGCCGCTGCAAACGGGTCTCAAAGCCATTGACGCGATGGTGCCCATTGGTCGCGGTCAGCGCGAACTGATCATCGGCGACCGTCAAACCGGTAAAACGGCAGTCGCCGTTGACACCATCATCAACCAAAAAGGGAAAGACGTAATTTGCATTTACGTCGCCATCGGTCAGAAGGCTTCGACCGTGGCCCAGGTTGTGAAAACACTGCAAGACTTCGGCGCGATGGACTACACCATCGTCATTAAAGCGACTGCTTCCGATCCCGCGGCGATGCAGTTTTTGGCGCCGTATTCGGGCGCCGCCATGGGCGAGTACTTCCGCGACAACGGCAAGCATGCCCTGACGATTTACGATGACCTCTCAAAACAAGCCGCCGCGTATCGTGAGATTTCGTTGTTGCTCCGCCGGCCGCCGGGCCGCGAAGCATACCCGGGCGACGTGTTCTATCTCCACTCGCGCTTGCTCGAACGCGCGGCAAAACTTTCCGACCTAAAAGGTGGCGGTTCGTTGACGAGTCTGCCGATCATTGAAACGCAGGCGGGCGACATCTCCGCGTACATCCCGACCAACGTGATTTCAATCACCGATGGCCAGATCTTCCTTGAAGCCGACCTTTTTAACAGCGGCTTCCGTCCCGCAATCAACGTCGGTAACAGCGTCTCTCGCGTGGGCGGTTCCGCGCAGATCAAGGCGATGAAACAGGTCGCCGGCACACTGCGTCTCGACCTCGCGCAGTTCCGCGAATTGCAGGCCTTTGCGCAGTTCGGTTCGGACCTCGACAAAGCGACGCAAGCGCAGTTGGCTCGCGGTCAACGTCTGACAGAGATCCTGAAACAACCGCAGTATCAGCCAATGGACGTCGAAAAACAGGTGCTGGTGATCTGGTCCGCGACGAATGGTTACACTGACGACGTTCCAGTAGAAGATGTGCGGCGGTTCGAGTCGAGCTTGCTCCAATTCGTGGAGAAATCAAACCCGGGGTTACTCGCCGCTATTGCGGAAAAGAAATCTATAACCGATGAGATCAGGGCCGATCTCAAACAGACGCTGGAAGACTTCAAAGACGACTGGCAGCGGCAGGCCACGGGCGCATCCGAGTTCGCGACTGCTCCCGTAGCTTCGGCTTCGGCAGCCGCGCCACAGCCGGCGTAAATGAACAGCAATGCCTAATCTTCTCGACATTCGCCGGCGCATCAAGTCGGTCAAAAACACGCAGCAGATCACGAAGGCCATGAAGATGGTTTCCGCTGCGAAGCTCAGACGCGCCCAGGACCGCGTCGTCACGGCGCGTCCATTTGCCAACAAAATGGGCGAAGTTTTGGGCCAGCTTGCCAACCGAACCGACGAAGACTTTCATCATCCACTACTCGACCTCCGCGGCGATCAGCGTTACCTGCTGGTCCTGATCACTGCCGACAAAGGTTTGTGCGGCGCGTTCAATACAAACCTGACCAAAGCAGCGCAGCAGTTCATGCGCGACAACGCCGACAAGCAGATCGAACTGATGGCGATCGGTCGCAAGGGTCGCGACTTCTTCCGCAACCGCCGCGCAGTGATCGCAGCCGAGTACATCGGTCTCACGGGCAAAGGTCGCGTCGAGTTTTCGGAAGCACTCGAGGTCGCGCGGTCGATTATCAAGCTCTACACCGACGACACCGGCATCGATAAAGTTTTCCTCATCTACAACGAATTTAAGTCGGTGCTGTCTCAGCGCGTAGTGTTGGAGCAGTTGCTACCTGTCGCACGCGCGAAAGAACCAGAGCTGGAAACGAAGTCTGCCGTAACACTCGTTGATTACATTTACGAACAGCCGCCTGAAGAGATATTCAGCCGGCTTCTGCCGCGTTTGGTGGAGACGCAGATCTTTCGCGCGCTGCTTGAGTCGGTCGCGTCCGAGCACGGCGCGCGTATGACGGCGATGGATTCCGCGTCGAAGAATGCGAGCGAGCTGATCGACAGCTTGACACTGAACATGAACCGCATCCGCCAGGCGGCAATCACCAACGAGATCATCGAAGTCGTCTCCGGCGCGGCGGCTCTATGATCCAGTAGAGCGCATGGGCCAACAATCTGTGGCCAGATTTCTCAGTCGCTATCTTCCTCTCGTCGCCTGGCTCGTATTCATCTCCTTCGCTTCTTCCGACAGCTTCAACGCCGGAAACACGTCGCGTATCATCGGACCGCTCATACTGTGGTTCTTTCCTAACACGACACCGGAAACCCTCGCGGCGGTTCATGTCGTCACCCGAAAAGCCGCGCATTTCACCGAATATGCGATTCTCGCCTTCCTTGCAGCGCGCGCGTTCCGCACATCGCCGCGGCCGGCGTTGGCAGAACGGTGGTTCGTTGCCGCGCTCGCACTGGTCGTCGCCTACGCCTTAGTCGACGAATATCACCAGAGTTTCGTGTCTTCCCGAACAGGCTCGATTTACGACAGTTTTATCGATATCGCGGGTGGCCTAACGGCGCTCCTCCTCATCCGCCGCCGCCACAATCGCGCTCGACGCTTCAACTAATCCCGGCGTCTCAGCGTATAATTCACGACTGACCGAATCCTTGCTAAGAATGAGGCTATGAAAAATGGGAATTCTTGATCGTCTAAGCCCGAGTTCACAGTTCATCGAGGTAATCGAATGGCTCGATGACAGCGGCAACACGCTGGTCTATCGCTTTCCGGTGCGCGACCAGGAGATTAAAAACGGAGCTCAGTTGATCGTGCGCGAGTCGCAGTCGGCTGTGTTCGTCTACGAGGGTCAAATCGCCGATCAGTTTCCTCCCGGCCGTTACACAATCGACGGCGGCAACACGCCGATCCTTTCAAAACTCGGCGCCTGGAAGTATGGCTTCAACTCGCCTTTCAAATCGGAAGTCTACTTCGTCAGCACGAAACAGTTTCAGGACCTGAAGTGGGGCACGCCGAATCCGGTGATGATGCGCGACCCTGACTTCGGCATGGTTCGCCTGCGAGCGTTCGGTATCTACTCCATCCGCGTCGCCGATCCACAATCTTTCATCAAAGAGATCGCCGGCACCAACTCACGTTTTGTCACTGAGGACGTCGAAGGCCAACTCAAGCGCACGCTCGTGAGCAGCTTCACCGATGCACTCGGCGAATCCAAAATCGCCGCACTCGATCTCGCTTCCAATTACGACGAGCTCGGCACGTTCATGCGCGGCAAGATGAACGACGACTTCAAGAGCTGGGGACTCGAACTGACCAAGTTCGTCATCGAGAACATCTCGCTCCCGCAGGAAGTCGAAGCCGCGATGGACAAGCGCACGTCGATGGGCGTCATCGGCGATGTCGGTCGCTACACGCAGTTTCAGGCTGCTGACGCGATGCGTGACGCAGCGCAGAATCCGTCCGGCGGCGCCGGAACGGGCGCCGGTCTCGGCGCGGGCTTCGCGGTTGGAAACGCGATGGCCGGTGCGATGACAGACGCCATCAGACAGTCGAAAGAAGGCAGTAGCGGGGGCGGCGCGGCCGCGGCGGCAGCGACCGGCGGTGGCGCCGGAGTCGTCTGTTCGAATTGTGGGAGTAACAACAATCCTGCGGCAAAGTTCTGCTCGGAATGCGGCACGAAACTCGGCGCAGCGACGTGTCCGAACTGCCAGGCCGAACTAACGCCCGGCGCGAAGTTCTGCAACGAGTGCGGCCAGAAGATCTAAACCAGAGGGACTAAATTCAAATGCTGAGAGGGTTCACGCGTCCACGCCGCGTAGTGATCACTGGAATGGGGTGTGTGACCCCTCTCGGAATCGGACGTGAGGCCTTTTGGGACGCGCTGGTAGCGGGGCGAAGCGGCGTGCGCCGAATCGAGGCGTTCGACCCCTCGAGTTTCCCTGTTCAAATCGCTGCTGAAGTTCCTTCCTTCGATTGGCAAGCCCAACTCAATCCCAAAGATCGCAAACACGTTGCCCGCACTGTACCACTCGCGCT
>DASUOZ010000528.1:0-2181 GCA_036276375.1 Pyrinomonadaceae bacterium
GCTCAGGACCCAATCGCCTATTATTCCGATATTCGCGCCCTGGAGTGAGGAAAAGCAAAAGTATCTGTTGCTCATTGGACCACCGGTTTCCATCGAACCCACCGGCGACGAAGACGAAGACGTGCGCCGGTTAACGACCACGCTCTCCCAACTGATCGAAAACCAGATCCGGCAGTACCCGGGACAGTGGCTTTGGGTTCACAAACGTTGGAAGACGCGGCCGAAAGGCGAACCCGCGATTTACTAAACGATGGAGCAAGAACTCAAGGCGACCGTGTCGATCGAGAAGCGCGTCAATCGTGCTTACGAGTTCGCCGACCTTTCCGAGTATTCATTTAAGGAGCGTCTGCTCATACGCGCGGCCGATCTGGCGTTTTACTTGTTGATAAACGTCATCGGAGTCACTGCACGCTTCGAAGTTATCGGCTGGGAAAACCACGAAAAGGCCCAAGACAACGGCGGTCTCCCGATCTACGTCTTCTGGCACGACCGGATTTTCTTAACCACTTACTGGTGGCGTAAGCGGCGCATCGTGGTGATGACGTCGCGCAGTTTTGACGGCGAGTACATCGCGCGGTTTATTCAACGCTTTGGTTACGGTGCGGTGCGCGGTTCGAGCACACGCGGCGGCGTCGGCGCGGTTGTCGAAATGGCCCGGCTGATGCGTGCGGGCTGCACAACGGCGTTCACGATCGACGGTCCGAAAGGACCGCGTTACGTTGCGAAAATGGGCGCGGTGCTGCTGGCGAAGAAGACGGGTCATCCGATCATGCCGGTGACAATGGCTCTCGACCGCTACTGGACGCTGCCGAGTTGGGACTTGTTTCAGATTCCGAAGCCATTCACCCGCGCGGGGGTTTACGTCGCGCCGCCAATCTACGTGCCCGCGGACGCGGACGAGGAAATGCTCAACGCAAAACGTGACGAATTGCAACGGGTTTTAGACGATTTGAATCAGAAATGTGTGTAATCTCCTCCCACAGACTCTAAATTGAAAGGTACTTACGCTTAATGAGGTCAGTTCTAGCATTCATTTTCTGCCTGGCGTTTGCCGTCGCGATCAACGTCCAAGGTGCACTTAAACCGCCGACCGAATCCGCCATGGATCGGTTTCTTCGGTACGTGAAGATCGACACACAGTCGGCGGAAGATCAGACGACTACACCCAGCACGCGCAAGCAACTCAATCTCGCAAACCTGCTCGCTAAAGAGTTGACGGCGTTGGGCGCGCAGAACGTGCGCGTCAGCGAGTTTGGCATCGTTTACGCGACCGTGCCCGGTAATTTGCCCGACAACTCGAAAGTGCCCGTCGTCGGTTTCATCGCGCACATGGACACGTCGCCCGCCGTCTCCGGTGAAAACGTGAACGCCATCATTCATAAGAATTATCAAGGCGGCGACATCGTGCTGCCAAAAGATCCAACTCAGATCATCAGCGTCGAAAAGAACCCGGTGTTGAAGAAGTTGATAGGCGACGACATTATCACCGCCGACGGCACCACGTTGCTCGGCTCAGACGACAAGTCCGGCATCGCCGAGATCATGACGATGATCGACACGTTCAAACAGAATCCGCAGCTCAAACGCGGCACGATCGCCATCGCGTTCACGCCCGACGAAGAAGTCGGCGCGGGCATCGAGAAGTTTGACGTGAAAGGCTTTGGCGCGACCATGGCTTACACCGTTGACGGCGGAGAGTTGGGCGAGATCAGCGATGAAACGTGGAGCGCACGCACCGCGACCGTTACCTTTCAAGGCAAGAGCACGCATCCGGGCAGCGCCAAGGGAATCATGATCAATGCCATGTACGCCATGGCCAATTACCTCGAACGTTTTCCGAAAGATATGCTGCCGGAAACAACCGCAGAACGCGTCGGCTTTGTTCACCCGTACGCCGGCACGATCGACGTTGAGACTTCGACACTGAAGGTCCTCCTGCGCGATTTCGATATCAGCGGACTCGATGCGAAGGAGAAACTGCTGCGCGACATGGTGGCCCAAACCGCGGCGAAGTTTCCGGAGGTGAAGATCAAGATCGACGTCGTCGAAAACTACAAGAACATGAAGGAAGTGCTGAAGAACCATCCGGAGCTGACAAACAACGCGATGGAAGCGGCGAAGCGTGCGGGTCTGACGCCGTTCATGAAACCGATTCGCGGCGGTACGGATGGAGCGAGACTG
>DASUOZ010000529.1:0-4647 GCA_036276375.1 Pyrinomonadaceae bacterium
GCAAATGACGGAGTCGATTTTGGAGTTCTTCTGCGCGGTGACCAACGACGACAATGATCGTTTCGATGCCACCTTTCCGCAGGTAGTCGATACACGACTCGATAACGGTTTGGGCGCCGAAGGGCAGCAGCGGCTTGAAGGCGCCCATCCGTTTCGAACGGCCGGCGGCGAGGATTACTGCTGCTACATGTCGCACAGTGTTCAGGTCTGGAGATCACGCAGCGCGCGCAAGGTGTATTGCCGGGCCATCTGCTTGCGCCACTGGTAAACGAAGTCCGTATTGTCCAGCGGCCGCGCCTTCACGTAGGCGGCTTCCGCGGCGGCGTGAATCTGATCGTCGACCAGCGGTTTTCCGATCAGGGCGTCCGCAGCTTCGGCAATCCCAACCGGAGCCGGCGCGATCCCGCCGAGCACCACCTTCGCGTCGCGGACCACTCCCTGGTCCATACTCAACCACGCCGCCACACCCAGCACCGGAAAATCAAACGCGCCACGACGCCGCAACTTCTGATAAGAAGCACGCCAGCCATTCGTCGGCGGCAGTTGCACGTCCACCAGCAACTCGTCAGGACGCTTGTGCAGATAGTCGATACCGTCGTCGTTGTAAAAACCGGCCGCATCGATCAGACGCTCACCGAGTGTCGACACGAGACGGAACTTCGCACCGATCGCCACCATCACCGGCACCAGATCCGACGACTGCACGGCCCAACACTTCGCACTGCCCGGCGCCACCCAGCAAACGTCGCCGTCTTTCTTGAGACAGAAGTTGATGCCTTTGCGCCACTCGTAGTTCTGATCGTAGTAGTTGCAACGCGTATCGAGCAGCAGGTTACCGCCGATCGTACCCATGTTTCTGAGCAACGGAGTGGAGATCGTGCGCGCGGCTTTGGCGACGACGGGATAGTCGCGATTGATTACGGGATGCTCGCAGATGTCTGTCAGCGTGACTGACGCGCCGATGCGCAACCCTTGGGCGCCGTCGCCGATGATCTGGTTCAACTCCGCGAGTCGCATCACGGAGATCACCGTTGCCGGCACCTGCTGCCGTCGCTTCATGTTCGGATACAGATCGGTGCCTCCGGCGACAAACTGTCCCGCTGGACCAGCGTCCGCCATGATTTTCACCGCCTCCGCGATGTTCTGCGGAGTGTGATATTCAAATTTAGGAAGGCGCATCATGATCGTTTTTTACCAGCCACAAAGAGGCACAAAAGGCACAAAGGATTCATGAGTGTACGGCCACGCTTGGCATCTCGGTGCCGTCGCCGCCTTCCGCCGGCGTCAGGACGCGCAGCGGTTCGGGCCACTCAACAATGGGAACAGCGTCCGGGCCGTAACGCGGATCGCGGCCGCGCGCCTTGTCTTTCAACGCGCGCATCACTTTCTCGGGCGTGATCGGAACTTCGTCGATACGCACACCGACCGCGTTGTAAACCGCATTCGCCACTGCCGGCGGCACCGGCAACAGCGGTCCCTGACCGACTTCTTTCGCCCCGTACGGTCCATTCGGATCCGGATCTTCAATCAGGTACGTTTTCACGTCGCACATTTCCATCGTCGTCGGGCTCTTGTATTCGAGCAGCGACGGAAACTTGTGCACGACGTTTCGGTTCGTACGATACGTCATCTCTTCCATCAGGATCTCGCCCAGACCCATGTAAACACTGCCCTCGACCTGGCCCATCACCAGCAGCGGATTGATCGAGCGGCCGATGTCGTGCGCGATCCAAACGCGCTCGACGACGACAATGCCCGTGTCCGGGTTCACATCAACTTCCGCAACCGCCGCGGAGTAACTGTAAGCCGGCGATGGTCCAACACCTGAGCCTTTGAACTTACCGGGCGAGCGTGGCGGCGTGTACGACCCAACCGTTCCGATTGTCCCAAACTTCGACTCCGCCAGTACGACGGCTTCGGCAAACGAAACGCCAAGCTCCGGATTTTCGACGTCAAACACGCGGCGTTCGGCTAGCGACAGGTTCTCGATCGGCACGCCCAGTTTTTCCGCAACCGCCAGCACCAGCAACTCGCGCGCACGCTCAGCAGCCTGAATCGCAGCGTTGCCCGTCATCAGCGTAACGCGGCTCGAATAGCTGCCGAGATCGACCGGCGTCAGATCCGTGTCAGCGGTCACGACGCGAATATCAAACGGATCGATCCCGAGAATCTCCGCGACGATGTAGGCGAGTATCGAGTCGGAGCCTTGACCGATGTCAGTCGAGCCGCACATCACGCAAACGCCGCCCTGGCGGTCGAGCCGAAGCTGCACGCCTGACTGCGGCATGTTGTTCCAGTAGATGGGCAGCCCCGCGCCGCAGATGTAAGAGCTGCAAGCGATGCCGATGCCTTTGCCGTACGGAAGCTTACGATTCTGCTGATCCCAGGAGAAGCGATTCTTCCAGTCGGAGCCCTCGACGACCTTGTCGAGGCACTGGCCCAGGCCCATGCTGCCGACGCGCAGGTAGTTCGCGGTGACCGTGTTGGGCGCGACGAGATGTTGGCGCCGGATCTCGACGGGATCGATCTGTAGTTGTTCGGCGATCTTGTCGAGGTGAACCTCGAGCGCGTAACGCGGTTGCGGCGTGCCGTGGCCGCGTTTTGGACCACATGGCGGCTTGTTAGTGAACGCGCGCAGACCCTGAAATTTGTAACGCGGCACGTCATAAGTGACAGTTTGCAGCGCGCCCGTGTAGAACGTACTCGCAACGCCGTAACTGCCGTACGCGCCGCCGTCGAGAAACGACTGGAAGTGCATCGCCGTGATCGCGCCGTCGTTCTTCACGCCGGTCTTCACCTTCATCAACACCGGATGCCGGCCTCGATGGCAGTAGAACACTTCCTCGCGCGTGAGCGTGACTTTCACCGGACGGCCCGTGATCATCGCGAGCTTGCAAACCGCGACTTCGTGATTGAAGGGATCGCTTTTGCCGCCAAAGCCGCCGCCGTTCGGCGTCGCGATTACGCGAATGTGAGCGGCCGGCATCTCGAACACTTTCGCCAGTGCGCGATGAACGTAATGCGGCGTTTGCGTCGAGCTCCACAGCGTCAGTTTCTGATCCGCGTCGAAGTGCGCGACGGCCGCGTGCTGTTCCATCGGCAAATGCGTGTTGCCTTCGTAAAAGAAGACGTCTTCACGCACCAAATCCGCTGCGGCAAATCCGTCTTCGACGTTGCCAAACTCCAGCGAGACTTTCTTATGGACGTTGCCGTTGTCGCCGTACTCGTGAATGCGGGGTTCGTCGATGAGGACGGCCTCTTCGATGGTTGAGATCGTGTTGAGCGGTTCGTATTCGACTTCGATGAGGTTCATCGCGTCGAAAGCGGTGTCTTCGTCGATCGCCGCCACAGCGGCAACCGGATCGCCGACGAAGCGCACTTTGTCGATGCAGAGCGCGTGCTCGTCCTGGCTGACCGGCAGGATGCCGTAGGAAATCGGCAGGTCTTTGCCGGTGATCACCGCCAACACGCCGGGCACCGCAAGCGCTTTCGAAACGTCGATGCTCTTGATCAACGCATGTGGCACATGCGAGCGCAGGATCTTGCAGAACAACATGCGCGGCAGCACGATGTCGTCGGCAAACTTCGTCTGCCCGACACACTTCGCCCGCGCGTCGACTTTCCGAAAGGGTTTTCCTACTACGTTGAGATCTTTATCCACAGATTACACAGATTGTTTTAATCAAGTCCGTAAATACTTTCCGCCGGCAGTTCGTAGGGCTCGCCGCGCATGCGGGCGGCGGCCAGTTCAACAGCCTCGTAGATTTTTATGTAGCCCGTGCAGCGGCACAGATTTCCTGACAGCGCTTCCTGAATCTCAGCGCGCGAAGGGTTTGGCGACTTCTGCAACAACTCCTCCGCCACCAGCAAAAAACCCGGCGAACAATAACCACACTGCGCCGCGCCCAAATCCGCGAACGTCTGTTGCAACGGATGAAGCTCAGCGCCCTGCGCCATTCCCTCGATCGTTTTTACCTCACGACCTTCCGCTTCCAACCCGAGCATCAGACACGAAAGTATCGAGCGCCCGTCAACCAACACCGCGCACGTGCCGCATTCACCGAGCTCACAACCATGCTTCGTGCCCGTGAGATTCAGATCTTCACGCAACACTTCCAGCAGCGTCTTATGCGGCGCAAAAGCTATCTCGGTGTCTTCGCCGTTAAGACGGAAGCGAATCTGTCTCTTACTGTTCATCAAGATTTACTGCGGTGCGGCTTCCTTCTTCTTAACCTTATTCAATATTGTGTTGTCGATCAAACGCGTCTTGCCGACATAGGCGGCGACGGCGAGCAGCGTCGGCTGTTCGTCGACTCGCTCGATCGGTTCGAGGGTTTCTGCATCCGCGATGGCCACGTAATCCAAGCGCGCCCGCGGTTCCGATTCAATCGTTGAACGAACGACATCAGCAATTCGCGCGGCGCTACGCTCGCCGTCCTTGAAAGCAAGCTTCGCCTGTCTCAGTGCGCGATGAATCACAGACGCAGAGGCTTGTTCTTCGGCGTTCAAATAAAGATTGCGCGACGAAATCGCGAGCCCCGAATCCTCGCGCACGATTGGCAACACAACAATCTCGGTATCAAATGCCAGGTCCTTGACGAGACGGCGAATGACCAGCGCCTGTTGGGCGTCTTTCTGGCCAAAGAA
>DASUOZ010000530.1:0-6686 GCA_036276375.1 Pyrinomonadaceae bacterium
TTGGGGCTACCGTGTTGGGGCTGGCGCTGTTGGCTGCGGGCGCGCTGCATGCGATTCCGCAAGTCGCGGGGTTCTTTGGTGGCGGCGTTGTGCTGTTGGTGGCGAGTGTCTGCTACCTGGCAGCGTGGTTGCGGCGCGGAAACCGCAATTCGATTCAAGGCGCACGATGGTGGACCATCTCGCTGCTCGGGTTTCGCAATGCCGCGTATCGCCCGAGCCGCACGGTTTTGTGCGTGACGCTGATCGCATCTGCCGCGTTCATCATCGTGGCCGTAGACGCGTTCCGCCGCAGCGGCTCGGCAGCCGCGGATCGAAAGTCGGGCAGCGGCGGCTTTCCCCTCTTTGCCGAGTCGTTATTGCCCATCGTTCACGACGCCAACACGCCGGCCGGACGCGAGGCGCTGAACCTCAACACCACGAACGACGCAGCGGCTCTACAAGATGTGAAATTCGTAAACTTCCGCGTGCGCCCGGGCGACGACACGAGTTGTCTCAATCTCTATCAACCACGCAATCCCAGGATCATCGCGCCGCCGGAAAGTTTTCTTCAGGAAAACCGTTTTACCTTCCAGACTTCGTTGGACGAAAGCGAAGCGAATCCCTGGCTGCTCTTGAACCGCGAATTTCCGGACGGCGCCGTGCCCGTCATCACCGACGCTAATTCCCTCACCTACGTGCTGCATTTGAAAGTCGGCGAAGATCTGATCGTGGACCACGGCGGCCAACCGCTGCGCCTGCGCATCGTCGGCGCGCTCTCCGATAGCATCTTGCAAAGCGAACTGCTGATGTCCGACAAGAACTTCGTTCGGCTCTTTCCGAACGAACAAGGCTATCGCTTCTTTCTCCTCGACACCGCTTCAAACAACGCCACGAGCATCGCAACAACACTCGAAGATCGCCTCTCCGACTTCGGCTTCGACACCCAATCGACCGCCGAACGCCTCGCAAATTTCCACCGCGTCGAGAACACGTACCTGTCCACTTTCCAACTCCTCGGCGGTCTCGGACTCATTCTCGGCACGCTCGGCATGGCTGCGGTTTTGTTGCGCAACGTCTTCGAACGACGGCGAGAACTAGCCCTGTTGCGCGCCGTAGGGTATAACTCTTCTCACTTCGCGGTGATGGTGATTAGCGAGAATGTTTTGATGCTCTGCTGTGGCGTGGCAATCGGATCGCTTTGCGCGCTGCTCGCGATCGCTCCCGTGTTCTTCGAACGCGGCGGCCGTTTGCCAAACGTCTCGCTCGGTCTGCTACTGCTGGCCGTGCTGGTCTCCGGCGCACTTGCGTCGCTAGTCGCTACGCTCGCAGCGTTGCGTTCGCCATTGCTGCCCGCGCTACGCGCAGAATGATTTATTAGCTTCGAGCAGAACAACTGACAAATTTTTTAGGAGGAGAATAAAGATGCGGGAACGTGTTCTCGGGATGCTGGTGGTTTTTTTGCTGTCGCTGTCAGTCGCCAACGCGGAAAACTGGCCGCAGTGGCGCGGCCCAAATCTCAACGGAGTCAGCAACGAGAAGAACCTGCCCGTTAAATGGACCACCGAAGAGAACGTCGCCTGGAAACTTGCGATGCCTGGTCTCAGCGGCTCCACACCCATCATCTGGCAGAATCGCATCTTCCTCAACGTCGCCGACGGCGACAATCTCTCCATCTGGTGCATCGACAAAACCAAAGGCGAAGCAATCTGGAAACAACCGCTCGGCGGCGGCAACGTCAAGATGCGGAAACAAAACATGTCGTCGCCTTCGCCAGTAACCGACGGCCGCGCCGTCTACGTCATGACGGGCACCGGCATTCTCAAAGCGTTCGACTTCAACGGCAAAGTGCTCTGGTCGCGAGATATTCAGAAAGAGTACGGCGAGTTTGGATTGAATTGGGGTTATGCCTCGTCGCCGCTGTTACATGATGATTCCCTGTTCGTGCAGGTGCTGCACGGCATGAAGACTGACGATCCCTCGTACGTGATGCGCATCGAGAAGAAGAACGGCAAAACGCTGTGGAAAGTCGATCGCCCGACGAATGCGATTCGTGAGTCGCCGGATTCGTACACCACGCCCGCGGTGCTGCGTTACGGCAAGACCACCGAGATCGTGATCACCGGCGGCGATTGCGTCACCGGTCACGATCCGGCAACCGGCAAGGAACTCTGGCGCGCCAACGGCTTGAATCCGGATAACAATCCCTTCTATCGCATCGTTGCTTCGCCGATCGTTTTCAACGAGGTGATCTACGCTCCAACGCGCGTCAAACCGTTGCTCGCGCTGCGCGCCGGCGGCCGCGGTGACATCACCAGTTCGCACCTGCTGTGGTCCACCGTGAACGGACCGGACGTGCCCACACCCGTGACTGACGGGAAATATTTCTACATCGTGAACGACCGTGGCGTCGTTTGGTGTCTCGATGCGAAGACGGGCGCCGAGATCTACGGGCAGCAACGTATCAAACCCGGCACGTACAGCGGCTCGCCCGTGCTCGCCGACGGTAAAATCTACATCACGAATGAAGACGGGCTCACGACGGTGATCGCGGCTGGGCCAAAGTTTGAAGTTCTCGCCGAGAACGCGTTGAACGATTACTGTCTGAGCTCGCCGGCGATTTCTGACGGACGGATCTACATCCGCACCTCGGGATTTCTATACGCGATCGGTAACAAATCTTCTTAATCCCTGCTCAGAAGGACGTACGTATGTTGCGCTCAACGATCTTAGCGGTTCTGTTAACGGTGACGGTCAACGCACAGGAGTCGCAACTCGGCCGCGTTGAGTTTCCAACTTCCGGTTCGCCCGCGGCCCAGGCGCACTTCCTGCGCGGTCTTGCGGCGCTGCATTCGTTCTGGTACGAAGAAGCGCTCGAGGCCTTTCGCGAGTCGACGAAAACCGATCCTGATTTCATGATGGGTTACTGGGGCGAAGCGATGGCGCAAAACCATCCGCTCTGGTCGGAGCAGGACCTTGGCGCCGCACGCACTGTCATCGCGAAGATCAAAGACACGCCGAAGCTGAGCGATCGCGAGCGCGCTTACCTGAACGCCGTCAAGCTACTTTATGGCGACGGCGAGAAGCGCGCACGCGATGCCGCTTACTCCGCTGCGATGGAAAAGATTTACCGTGCGTATCCGGAAGATCTCGATGCGGCGGCGTTTTATTCGTTGTCGCTGCTCGGACTTGTCAATCACGACGACAAAAGTTATCGCTTGCAGGCCCAGGCGGGCGCGATCGCCCTAGCTGTCTACGAGAAGAACCCGAACCATCCGGGCGCGGCGCATTACATCATTCACGCGTTTGACGATCCCGATCACGCGATCCTCGCGCTGCCGGCCGCAAGGCGTTACGCCGGCATTGCACCCGAGGCACATCACGCGCGTCACATGCCGTCGCACATCTTTCTCCAGCTCGGGATGTGGCCCGAAGCAGCGGCGTCAAACGAGTCGGCGTGGGAGTCGTCAGACAACTGGATGAAGCGGAAGAAACTCTCGCTGAACGTGCGTGACTATCACAGTCTGCATTGGCTGCTGTACGCGTACCTGCAACAGGGACGCTACGGCAAAGCGGAACAGTTGTTGAAGTTGATGAAGCAAGTGATGTCGGAATCGACTTACGACAACAAACTGCGGCCCGGCTATTACGAGAACAACTGGGCCAACATGGCGGCGGCTTTTATCGTCGAAACCGAACGCTGGGATCTCTCTAATGAACTGTTCCCGGATGCAAGTTCGCAAAACCCCTCACCCCAAAGCTCGACAAACGGAGGCCACGCCGGACACGGCGCCACCGTAACCACGTCGACCGATACCGTCCGCTACTCAGGCGCGAGTCGCACTCTGCCTGTTTTTATTCGTGCTCTGTCCGCAGCCGTCCGTGGCTCTAACGATGTGACGACCGGTCTATCCGGGATTAGAGAGATGGAAGTCGCAGCACTTAACGCCGCGATGAAGAAAGACTACGACAAGGCGATCGAGTTGATGAAGCAGGCTACAACTCTCGAAGAACAGGCGAGCCCGCCATCCGGTCCGCCGTCGCTCATCAAACCGACCCACGAATTATTTGGCGAGATTCTGCTTCGCGCGGGCAAACCGGCCGAGGCCGCAGCGCAATTCAAGATCGCACTCCTGCGACAACCGAATCGCGCTCGTTCACTGCTCGGCGCGGCGCGCGCCGCCACGCAAAGCGGCGATCAAACGACCGCCGCCGCCCTGTATTCAAAACTGCTCGAGCAGTGGAAACTGGCAGACGCGGACTTTCCGGAGCTCCGCGAGGCACGCGCGTTTGTCAAAGTCAGCCACTAAAAGGCACAAGCCACAAGTAGTCAGGACAGCACAGCCATTTCCTTCCCTTGTGCTTTTTGTGCCTCTTTGTGGCCCTACTTCTGCTTCACGTCAAAGGCGTAGATCGTGTCCTGATCGCGCAGATACAAACGTCCGCCGGCGACCACCGGATGACTCCACGTCGGCAGATTGTCCTGCGGAATGCGAAAGCGTCCTTTTTCGCGATAACCAGCCGGCGTCGCTTCAACCAGACCAACCACACCATTCTCACTAAAACAATAGAGATGGCCGTCGGCATAGACCAGCGCTCCTTTGCCAACGCTGCGATCGCGCCAGGCGATCTCGCCGGTGTCGAACCGCATGGCAGTCAGGATCGCGCTCGAGAAACCGTAGAGATGATCGCCCACGAGAACGGAGCTGCTATGGTGGTTGCGCATATCTTTCGTAAAGTAGATTTCCTGCGCTCCGTCAGCCTTGATCTCGATCACGCCGCCGCCCGTCCCGTAATCAGATGAAATGAAGACGCGATTGCCGCGCGCGACTGGCGTCGCCACGTTCGCGACGTTGTTCGACGGGCGACCGTACTCCCAGAGCAACCGGCCGTCATTAGCATCCAGACCCAAAGCACGCTGCGCGGTAAAGAACACGACCTGCGTGCGGCCGTTGATCTCGAGTGGAATCGCCGATGAATAGCCGGCTTCGTCACTCTGGCTCTTCCAGATCACCGCGCCCGATTCTTTGTTCAACGCGACAATCGACGCGTTGCGGCCGCCGGCGTTCACGAGCACTTTGTTGCCGAGGACCAGCGGCGACTCACTGATGCCCCACTGGATGTTCGATCCGCCAAACTCGCGCAACACGTTCTTGGACCACACGATTTTTCCCGTACGCGCTTCGAGACACGACAAGTCACCACTACCGCCAAGTGCGTAGAGTCGATCGCCGTCGATCGTTGGCGTTCCTCTTGGACCATCGCCACGGTCGTTACGAAACGCGCTGCCGTGCGGTGTGGACCACGCTTCTTTTCCAGTCGCCACGTCGAACGCAACTACAAACTCGCGATCGCCGCGCAGTCCCATCGTGTACAAGCGTCCATTCGCGACGGAAAACGACGAGTAACCACGTCCGGCGCCCGACGCCTTCCACACCAGCGGCGGCCCTTCAGCAGGCCACTGCTTGAGCAAACCTGTCTCTTTGGAAATGCCGTCGCGGTTTGGACCACGCCACTGCGGCCAGTTTGCTCCGGCCGCGGTCCCATTCTGAGCAATGGCTTGCCCAGCCGCCACAAACATCAACACGACTACCAGCAACATGACCCGCCTGGTTTTCATAATTTCAGCTTCTCCTTCGTGTTTTTGTGAACATCAACGGGGAGACACGAAAGACCACTTACCGCCCCTATGACTGAGGTTTGAAGTAAAGGACTAAACCGGCGCCCAAGGCCGCCAGCACAAAACCGAGATACAACATCGGATTGGGCGACGTTTTTGGCGGATGCAGCCACATCGAATACAGCACGTTGACGAGCGGCGCACCGGCAAACACGAGCGGCATCACGTACGTCGGCAGTCCGTTTGACCGGAAGGCAAGAATAATGCAGACCGCGCCGGCAGCACCCAACGCGCCCGCGAGCGTCGCCCCGATCGAGCCTTTCATAGTGAAGCCGCTTAGCTCTCCCTGGGACGAAAGCATGATCACGGGAACCAGCACACCGATAAGAAAGTAAGCCACGCCCACACACAGCAGCGCGCGCATTGGATTACCGAGCTCTACTTGTCCGCGGTGCAGTGCCGGGCCATACAAGCCCCACGACAGTGCCGCGCCGAGAGCAAAAAGGATCCAGAGCATTAGGACCTCCGTTAAGTTTATCCAGGGCTTTACTTGAAACTCAGAAAAGCGCTTTTCCGTACTCTCAACAACTTTTGAGTGCGGGCATTCTAGCAGTCAGTTTCCAGGTTTGAATAGACAATTAGCAAAATAGAAAGCGATTTGCTAAGGTCTGCCAATTCACGCAGCCTGGTTCTACAAAATTCCGAACAGGGAGCCTTGAATCTTGAAGTCGAACCGTCGAGCCCTCGTCCTAATGATTGTGTCGCTGTTATTGGCAGCGCCGGTGTTGGCCCAAACCCATCGCGCCTCTTTGCGAGGAACGATCTACGATCCCAACAAAGCGACGATTCCCGGTGCGACTATCAAACTCACAAGCCTTGCTACCGGTGAGACGCGCAGCACCTCGACGGGAGAAAACGGCGAGTATGCGATCTCTTCACTGGCCCCCGGCTCGTATCAGATCGAGATCGAGAAACCGGCTTTCAAAAAGTACATCCAGCAAATCGAGTTACTGGTGAACCAGGAGCCGCGTCTGGACGCGACGCTTGAAGTCGGCGGACTGAGTCCGAGCAGCGTCGATACTTCATTTGA
>DASUOZ010000531.1:0-5394 GCA_036276375.1 Pyrinomonadaceae bacterium
GCCGGTGGTGGCGGCGGTTGCTGTGTCGCCGGCGTTACCGTAACGCTAACCTCACGTCTGCCCAGTTGACTGTGCCGCACCCGCACGGTCACGCTACGCGACGAAGTCACGTTTCTCGCGTTGCCGTTGAAACGAACGCTCGAAGTTCCCGCCGCCATAAACACACTCGACGGCACGGAAAGAACAGTCGAATTGCTGCTCGAAACTGAGAACGTCAAGCCGTTTGCAGGAGCTACGGCGCCCGCGACGAGGTTGATCGTGATCACGGTCGTGTTGCCGCTCTGCACGGTCGACGGATTCGCGGTCACACTGCCGTAAGCAGGCTGCACGAACACGTTTCCGGTCGAGTTAACCAACGACGCCAAAGCCGGACTCGCGCCGATGATGGGCAACGCGATGTCCGCGCGGCCGTCGCGATTGAAGTCACCAGAAACCAGCGTGCCGCCGCCGATGCTCGACTGGGACAGCGGAGTGAAATAACGCGTGGGCGCTCGGAACGTGCCGTCGCCGTTGCCGAGTCGAATCTCCATCAGACCCGAATTGCCGTTGGCGAGCGAGAGCGCGAGATCGAGTAAGCCGTCGCGATTGAAGTCTGCGATCGCCTGATACTGCGGCACCAGCAGGTTCGGTTCGGTCAGAATTGACGGCGGTCCAAACGTTCCGTCACCACGACCGAGCAAAACCGCGGTGCGGCTTCCGTTCAGGGGAATCGCGACGACGAGATCTTCGATCGTGTCGCGATTGAGATCGGCGATGTCGATGTCCGTGCCATCTACTGCAAGTGTGTCGGGAGTTAGAGTGATGGTCGGTTGCTGAAGAAACGTGCCGTTGCCGACGCCGAGCAAGGTGTAGAGTTGCGCGCTATCGCCCGCGATGCCGAGGTCCTTGATGCCGTCGCGATTGAAATCGCCGACGGCGATGCGCGACATACCGGTGCCGACCGCGATCTCGAACGGCTGTTGAAACGTGCCGTCGCCGAGACCGAGTAACACGGAAATTTCGCGCGAAATCGTGCAGGGCGAAGTAAAGCAACTGATCGAATGCGCGACGACGACGTCGAGCCGGCCGTCGTTGTCGAGGTCGGTGGCCACGATCGCCGGCGAATCGGCGCCCGAAGTGTTGGCGATGTTCAGTGGCGCGCTG
This sequence comes from Pyrinomonadaceae bacterium, assembly GCA_036276375.1. GTDB lineage: Bacteria > Acidobacteriota > Blastocatellia > Pyrinomonadales > Pyrinomonadaceae > PSRF01. The sequence continues at coordinate 1,144 of DASUOZ010000531.1, forward strand.
AATGTGCCGTCGCCGTTGCCTCGCAACACGGAAACCATGAGCGCGGGATCGCTGAGCGATACCACGAGGTCAACGCGGCCGTCGCCGTTGAAATCACCGGCCGCAACGTCCTGCGCCTGGCTGCCTACGGGAAACTCCACCTTTGTGCGAAACGTTCCATTGCCGTTGCCTAACATGACCGCCGCGGTGTTTAGTCCCGTGCCGACGAGATCGAGAATGCCGTCGCCATTGACGTCCGCAGTTATGTGGTTATTGCCTAAAAAGGGGAAGTCCGTCCGCGAGAAACTTGCCGACTGCGCGGAAGCAGTTGTTTGAGGTAGTAACGCGCCGATGAAGAACAATACGAGCGTGATCGATAAGCGCAAAGAGCAAAACTGATTTTTCAACATCACCCTGGGTTCCTCCCAAGCCACAGTTCTGAGTTCCGCGATAGAAATACATCCGGCGACGGAACATTTCGAATGGAGGGTCGTACGACCGACAGCAAGTCCGCGCAAGTTCCGGCCCAAAGGAGAACAAATGAGCTCACGACGTGCAGCCCTGGCAGTAATCTTGTGTTTGTGTTTCATGAATGTTGCGCTCGCGGATTGGCCGCAGTGGCGTGGTCCGGAGCGTAGCGGCGTTTCAAAAGAAAGCGGGTTGCTCAAACAGTGGCCGGCAGGTGGGCCGAAACTGCTGTGGCAAGTGAACGATCTCGGCGATGGTTATTCAACGCCCGTCGTGGTTGGGAATCGCATTTACATGATGAGCAACCGCGGCATGGACAACGAGTTTGTCCAGGCGATCTCAGCCGCCGACGGTAAAGTGATCTGGACCTCACGCGTGGGAAACGTCGGCAATCCCGATCAGAACCCGTCGTATCCGAAAGCACGATCGACGCCGACGATCGATGGCGCGTTTCTCTACGCGCTCGGATCAGACGGCGACCTCGCGTGTCTCGACGTGAAGACCGGAAAAATTCGCTGGTCGAAGAACGTGCGCAAAGAGTTTGGCGGGCAGCCGGGCGAGTGGGCGTACGCGGAATCTCCTTTGGTTGATGGCGATGTCGTGGTGGTGACGCCGGGTGGTCCGCAGGCCACGATGGCGGCGCTGAATAAAAAGACGGGCGCGGTGATTTGGAAGTCAGCGATTCCCGGCGGTGAGCCCGCCGGATATGCGTCGGCGATCGTGGTCCAGGCGGCGGGTCGCAAGCAGTACGTGCAGCTTTTGAGCAAGGGAATGGTGGGAGTTGACGCGAAGACGGGTCAGTTTTTGTGGCGCTATGCGGACGTTGCGAAAGGACCGGCGCAGTATTTCACACCGGTCGCGAGCGGTGAACATGTTTACTGTGGCGCGCTGGGTATCGGCGGCGGAATGGTCCGGTTGAAGGCTGAGGGAAACGGCGTGGTGGCGGAACCCGTGTACTTCACACGCGGATTGCCGAATGGAATCGGCGGCGCGGTGATCGTTGGCGATCATCTTTACGGAACGGAAGTCACGCAGAAACTGCTGGCCGTTGAGTTTTTGACTGGAAAGGTGATGTGGGAGTCGAAGGATTTCGGCTGGGGCTCGATCGCCGCGGCTGACGGGCACTTGTACGTTCATCTGGTCACTGGAGATTACATATTGGCGGAGGCGTCGCCGGCAGGTTTTCGTGAAAAGGGACGCTTCACGCCGCCAAACCCGCCGAAGCACAAACAGGTCGGACAGTTTCCGGAGATGGCGTTTACGTATCCCGTGATCGCAAACGGCCGCTTGTACGTTCGCGATCTCGGCACGATGTGGGCGTACGACATAAAAGAGAAGCGCAACTAATCGGCGCGCATCGTGCGGAAGGTGATCGAGTAACGCAGCGCAGCGACACGCAGAATGCTGTGCTGCCACTCCGAGCGCGCTGGTCCAGTCAGGTGATAAGCAGAGCGCGGCTCGGCGAGCACGTTGACTCGTTCCCACTTCGCACCGGCTTTGCGTCGGAAGCGCAGTATGCACGGCGCGAGTAGTGAGACACCAACGACTTCACCAAAGACGGCTTTGTCGCGATGCCAGCCGATGCCCGCGCCTGGTCCATACTCGGTAACGAGCACGTGCGGAAACGCTTCCGGTTCCAGACCTGCGAATGACGCCGCGCGATCGCGCAACGGCAAGAGAAAGTCGGGAATGTCGTCTACCTTGTGCAGCTTCTCGCCGGAGAACTCATACTTCCAGCCAAACGAAACCACACGGCGCTTGCCCGTATAACCGTGGAATTCAAACTCGCGAAATGGTAGCGTGCGCACGTGCGCGAGAAGCGCCTGTTCGTCTGATTGGTCCAGGAGGTCCGCTTGATAGCGAAAACCTTCAAATCCGCTGGGCGCCTCGTGCGCGAAGAAACTACGTTGCAAAAACCCTGAACCCTAACTGGTTTCAATCTCAGAACGATCGATTTCAAAACGGCAATGCGGCCGTGATTCACGATCGCATTTTTCCATGACCGGCGCCTGCACAATCTCACCGACCAGCGTCTCCGCCAAACGGCAGACTTCCGGATGAACACTCACAGCCGCCGCGAGCGGGCAGCCGTTTCCGCGAATCACGAACTTGTCGTCGTGTTCTTCGATCTCGGCTGATCCACCGATTGCCTCCAACACCTTCAAAGCTTTCTGCACCCGGGTGTGAAGACTCGCGTCCGTGCCGTTAGGCGCGGTGGCGGCAATCGCGCGGCCGACTTCGCGTAGCACGTCCTCGATCTCCGCCGGACTCAAGCGACTCTTCAACACAGCGATCAGTTGATTGAGCAGCGCGTCGTAGGCTTTCGGAAACAATTGGTCGGCTTCCTCGGTCAGCGCATAGGTGAAATGCGGCTTGCGAGCACCACGCCGAATGCCGCTTTGTCGCACGAGCCCGTCGCGCTCGAGGGTTGCAAGGTGCGCCCGCACCGCGTTGTCGGTGAGCGCGAGCTTTGTCGCCAACTCCTCAACGGTGGCCGGCGCGCCACGCAAAATGGTGACTATCTGCCCGCGCGTGCTTTCGAAAAAGCGTTGATCCAGCTTCATCGCCTCCATTAAACACCTGTCGACGTGCAAATTCTAGCCTTTTCTTACAGAAAGTACAAATAGTCAAATAAATGCTTGACTTATTATGTAAGAAGAGTATTTTGATGGAGCAGGCAGAACTTCAACAGCATTTCTATTCAGGGAGAACGAGGAAAATGGCACAGGCATTCAGTAGTTCAGCAGGCATTGCTTCCACCAACCGCGACGTCGCCACCGCGACGAGCGGCAGTTATCAGGCATATCAAATCCTCCGCACCGGGTTCACGGTCGCTCCAATCGTCGCGGGTTTGGACAAGTTTTTTCACCTACTTGTGAATTGGGATCAGTATCTTCCCGCATTCGTCAACAACCTGACCGGCGGTCACGGACACGAGTTGATGCTCGCTGTCGGCGTGATTGAGATCGTGGCGGGACTCGGCGTGGCGTTCAAACCCCGTCTTTTTGCTTACGTCGTGTCGGCATGGTTGCTGCTGATCGTAGTCAACCTGCTCATGATTCCCGGCTATTTCGACGTCGCATTACGAGACTTTGGCCTCGCGCTCGGTGCGCTCGCACTAGCGCGACTCAGCAGCGAGTTTGACCGCTGACCTGCGGTCCTCATCACAGGGAGAAGATGATGCACGAGAACAAACTCATGAAGATCGCCCTCGCTCTTTTCGCGGCCGCGGCGTTGACGGTCTTTTTCGGAGGAAGGATCGACGCGAAATGGTTTGGCGGTCAAAAACAGGGCGCGTCCCCGGCAACAGCCGAACAGCAGAACGACCTAAACGCACAACGCATGTTCGCCGAAGGCAAGCAGACTTTCCGTTTCGACACCTTTGGCGACGAGGCGTTCTGGACCGACGCGCTGCAACTTCACCGCGCCATTGAAGGTGAAAAATTCGGCGGTGTTGGTCCAGGTGTGTCGCCTAAAACGGCGCTGGCAGTCGGTTTGAAAGTCGATTCGGCAGCGCTGCCCGCAGTGCTGGTCACGCAGTTGAAGCAGGGCCGTGTAAATCTTGACGATCCGGCGACGACTCTGGCGCTGCTCAAACTCGACGCCGTCGTCGGTGTGCGTGGCACGTTCAATATTAACGGCAGTCTCAAGACGGTCGGTATTACTTGTGCCTTGTGCCACTCAACCGTCGACAACTCCTTCGCACCCGGCATCGGCGCGCGTCTGGATGGTTGGGCCAATCGCGATCTGAACGTCGGCGCGATCGTGGCGTTGAGTCCAAGTCTTCAGCCGATCACCAATCTG
>DASUOZ010000532.1:0-5595 GCA_036276375.1 Pyrinomonadaceae bacterium
TACGCCCGTTTTGGACAGGTGTGCCCGACCGTCCTAATACTACAGGTTTACGGAGCGAGGCTAAAGCCGAACTTCTACTCCGAACAGGAACCTTGACAGGCTGGCTTGGTGCCGCACGGCAGATACCGGGCTCGCAAGAACTTGCGAAGGATCTAATCAGCGAGAGTAGTTCTGTGTATGAGTCCATCGGACTGGCTGAAAAACTAGCTGAGGCTCGCGTTAATTTGGCAGTTTGCTATTGGCGCGAAGGCGGTCTTGATGAAGCACGTGTTACGTTGCGATTAGTTCTGGAGAGTTTGCATGAAAGTCGAAGCGAGCAGAGATTACGCGCGCTTCTTACCAGTGCCATCGTCGAGTCTGCCGCCACAAGGGATCGCAGTGCTTTGCTCATTTACAAGGAAGCAGCGCCTTTGTTTGAGGCAAGTACGAATCACTCATTAAAAGGTAGATTCCATACTTCGCACGCGACCGTGTTGAGAGGATTAGGCACATCGGAAAACAGAGAAGACTACATAGACCAAGCCCTGATGGAATACACAGCGGCCAGTTTTCACTTCGAGCAGGCTGGTCACAAAAGGTTTCAGGGTCGTGTTGAGAATAACGTTGGTTTTCTGTTCGCGACGGTCGGTCGTTTCACTGAAGCTCAAGAACACTTAACGCGCGCGCGAAGTTTACTTGTCAGCGTAGGTGATAAAGGTGGTGCCGCTACTGTCGAAGACAGCCGTGCCCAAGCCTTCCTATTGGAAGGAAAGAACGAGTTGGCACAGAATTCTGCTCGAGCGGCCGTGCGATTACTGAATGAAGGTGGCGAACAAACACTACTTTCTGAAGCGCTGACTACTTACGGAAAAGCTTTGGCGCGGGTCAAACAGCTTCCGAAAGCAAGAGCTACGTTAGATCAAGCCATCGCAGTTGCTCAAACTGCGGGCCATCTAGAGGGGGGCGGAATCGCTGCGGTAACAGCAATCGAGGAATTGAATACTTGTTTACCGATCACCGTTCTTCAAGAGTACTACCGAACCGCTGAAGAGTTACTAGCAAGGTCGCAGAATCGGAGTCTTAAGACGCGGCTCGGAGAGTGCGCGCGTGTGGTATTGGCCGCAGAATTTTCAAGGGGTCCGGCTGGAATTGAAAGGGCACCTAAGGTTGAGAGCAGCGGCTTAGTTTCGATGCCGCCAGGGTTTTCGCTCGATGCGGAGGTGCTCCGATACGAGGGAAGCCTGATCCGCAAAGCACTCGAGGAGTCAGGTGGCAGCGTCACGCGCGCCGCACGCCTCCTCGGCGTCACGCACCAAGGCCTCGCCTTTATATTGAATGGACGCCATAGCGATCTGTTGTCGATTCGAACTCCAGTCAAGAAACGCCGGCGCAGCATCATCCGCAACCAATAACCGCGCCGCACTCGAGTTCGTCAGCAACGGTCCGTCCGACCAAACGTTCGCAATCTAAACCATTCGCGAGCGTTCGCTTACACCAACTGCAATTCGCACCCTGGCGCTGCTTCAACAGGCAGCGCCAATCGTGTCTTTGTGCTCTAATAAGCCAGCCGTACGCTCCGTAACGCAGCACGTTCGTAACAGTACGGCCAGTGACCCGGTCCGTACGCGCGAAATCATCATTCAACAAAAAAACAATGAGCTCCGGTATGAAACTCAGCCCTTTGCCCCTGATCCTTTTACTGGCCCTCTCGTCCATCTCAGTCAGCCAAACCAAACGGAGACCAACAACGAACCGCAAACCGGTCGCGGCGCCACAACCACAAACTGCCGCGCAACCTTCCACATCTCCCACACCCGCACGGCCCACCACACCCGCACGCCCAGCAACGCCAAAACCGATCGTCGTCATCAACGGCCAGACGTTCACCAGCTCCGATTTGGATCCCGCTACGCGTCAGGAACTTGAAACTGTTGAGGCAAAGCTCGCCGAAGCCCGTCAAACCGTACTCGACCTCGAAATCAACACTCTCCTACTCAAGGTCGAAGCAAAAAAGCGTCGCATCGACAGCCATCGCCTTTACCAAACCGAAGTGAGCAATCGCGCCACGATGCCGACACCGGCGCAGATCAAGAAGTTCGTCGACGAAAACAAGTCGCGGTTTGAAGGCATGGACACGCAAACCGTTAATCAACAAGTCGCCGTCTACCTTCACGACGAGCTCGAAAGCAAACTCGCCGACGATCTCGTCAAACGCTTGCGCCAGACAAATCCCATCGTCACGGGCGTCGACGTAAATTCGCCGAACTTGTCTGACGACGCCGTACTCGCCACTGTCGGCGGCCAAACTCTGAAAGCAGGTCTGCTGAAAGAGCGGCTCAAACCGGTCGTCTACCGTATTCAACTCGAAACGTACCTGTTGGCGAAGAAACAAGCGGATCAGATGGTCGACAACATGCTGCTGCTTGACGAAGCGAGGCGCCGCCAGATTGGACCAGAAGAGATAGTGCGCGCGGAGATCAGCGATAAGGTGCGCCCGCCCACCGAGGCTGAGGTCGCGAAGTTCTACGAAGAAAACAAAGCGCGCATTAGCGGCAACCTGAACAGCGTCCGTAACAACATCGCGCTGTATCTCCAGGACCAGAACAAGCAACGTTTGGAAAAAGAGCTCTCGGACCGTCTGCGCAAGAACGCCAACGTTCAATGGCTGATGACGGAGCCGCCGCAGCCCGTACAGAACGTTAGCGTCGATGACGATCCATCGCGCGGCAGCGCCACGGCGCCCGTGACAGTCGTCGAGTTCACTGATTTTCAGTGTCCCGCCTGCGCCGCGATGCATCCGGTGCTGGATGAAGTGTTGAAGCCTTACGGCGATAAAGTTCGCTTGGTGGTGCGCGACTTTCCGTTGAGCCAACACGAGAACGCACGCAAAGCTGCGGAGGCCGCAAACGCCGCCAATGCACAAGGCAAGTTTTTCGAGTACATCACTCTGCTCTTTCAACGCCAAAAAGCGCTCGACACGGCGTCCTTGAAGAAGTATGCCAGTGAGTTGGGACTGGACCGTGCTCGCTTCGATGCTGACCTGGACCGCGGCACCTATGCCACAGAAGTGCAACGTGACGTCGAAGACGGTGAACTGTACGGCGTCGGGAGCACACCAACAATCTTCATCAACGGCGTCCAGCTCAGAGTTTTGAGTGCCGACGGTCTGCGCGAGGCAATCGATAAAGCTGCAAAGTCGGCTTCGGCCGGCCGTTCTCAGTGAGGAAACCACGCCATCGCTGCGTGAACCTTACGTAATATTTCCGTTGCTAACGCGACAAAAAGTACATCTACAACCGTGTTGAAGATTGCGTAGAGCGGGCCCGCAAGGGCTCGCGACTTCGTGTTTTGTAGGTGTTGACGATGGTGGTTTCACTAAAACCCGAGCGACTCAAGCGTTACAAAGATGTCGCGATGCTGCTGATCAAATATGGCCGGGCTGATCTGCTCAGTCCCGCGGGGTTGGAGAACAGCGTTCTGCCGGGCGAGATTGCGGAAGAAACAGGCACTGCCGCCCCGGCGGAGGAGCTAGCCAAGGATCTCGAGAAGCTCGGACCAACCTTCATCAAGCTGGGCCAACTGTTATCCACGCGCGCAGATCTTCTCCCGCCTCCATACCTCGACGCGCTAACCAGACTACAAGATCAAATCGAGCCGTTTCCTTACGAGGAAGTCGAACGCATCGTCTCGACCGAATTGGGCGTCCGGATCTCGAAGGCTTTCGAAGAATTCGATCCCGTTCCGCTCGCGGCGGCGTCACTGGCCCAGGTCCACCGCGCGTGGATGCGTGACGGGCGAGAGGTCGTAGTCAAAGTTCAGCGGCCAAACATTCGCGAGCTCATCGTCGGAGATCTCGAAGCGCTCGGCGAGATTGCTTATTTTCTGGACCAGCACACCGAGCTTGGAAAGCGTTACGAGTTTGAAAACATGTTGGTCCAACTGCGCAAGAGCTTGCTGCACGAGCTCGATTTCACGATCGAAGCAAACAACCTGCACACCATACGTGAAAACCTCGCCGAGTTTGATCAGCTCGTGATTCCGCAGCCCATCGACGACTACACCACGACTCGAGTGCTGACGATGGATTACATTGCCGGCAAGAAGATCACGGATCTCAGCCCGTTGCGTCTGCTCGAGATCGACGGCGCGGCACTGGCCCATGAACTCTTCAGCGCGTACCTGAAGCAGTTTCTCATCGACGGCCTCTTTCATGCCGATCCGCATCCAGGCAACGTCTTCGTGACCGACGACGATCAGGTTGCGTTGCTCGATCTCGGGATGATCGGGCGCACGACGCGAACCTTTCAGGACAACCTGCTGCGACTGTTGCTTGCGATCAGTGAGGGACGCGGCGACACGGCTGCTGAAGCAGCCGTGAGAATGGGTGAAGCCAAGGAAGGTTTCGATCGCAAGACTTTCGATCGCCGGATTGCCGATCTCGTTAACGAAAACAGCGATGCGATCCTGAGCCGGCAAAATGCCGGCCGGATCACTTTGGAAATAGCCAAGGTCGCGGCTGACTGCTGGTTTCGTTTGCCGGCCGAGTTCACGATGATCGCCAAGGCGTTGTTGAACCTCGACCGCGTGGTCTACTCGCTCGATCCCACGTTCGATCCCAACGCCATCATTCGCGAGCGTTCCAATGAGATTCTGGAACGAAACCTCCTCAAGAGCATCGCGCCAAGCAACTTGATCAGCGGCGTCGTTGACTTGAAGGAATTTGCCGAGAAACTGCCGGGACGCGTTAATCGAATTCTCGACGCCGCCGGAAACAACGAACTTCGTTTGAAAGTCGACGCAATTGACGAGAAAGTCGTTCTGGAGGGATTGCAAAAGGTTGCAAATCGAATCACGCTCGGATTGATCGTTGCCGCTTTGATTGTCGGTGCGGCGATGTTGATGCGGGTGGAAACCTCGTTTCGGATCTGGGGTTATCCCGGGCTGGCGATGATTCTGTTTATGCTCGCGGCAATTGCCGGCGTGGTGCTCGCGTTCAGCATCCTCTTCTACGACGTCAAGCGAACCAAGAAACCGCCACGACTTGATTAAGACTGACTACAGCGTGCGCTCGATTGCCGAAGCGATCAGTTCCTTCAGGCTCGTCTCCTCATCCTCGGTCAATGACCTAAACGATATGCCAAATCCCACGCCCGGCTGGTAGGTGACCACCGTCCCTCGCAGGTTCAGCCACACGCCTGCGGGCAACAGTATCTGTAAACTCACCGGCTCGTTCAGCTCAACGGGCCCGTAGGTGTTCACGAAACAACCGCCGAGACTGACGTCGTCAACTCGAGCCTGATGCCGCCGCGACATGCTCTCCCATCTCGCTTCGAGCACCACCCGCTTACGTTTACTGTTTCTTCGCTCGGACATTTGTTGACCTCAGACTGCGTCACCGCATTCTAAGATGAAGACTAATCGCGCGGAAAGAGGCTGGCGCCGGAATTTGCCGGTTGCGGCGGCGCATACTTCAACAGCAGGCGATAGGCCAGCAGGAAGAGCACGATAAACCCAAAGGTCAGCGGCAAACTCGTGTCTGACTTCACGAGCATCCAGAAGTGCACCACGCCGGCAATTGCCGCAACGTAAACGAGTCGATGCAGTCTCGCCCAACCT
>DASUOZ010000533.1:0-2491 GCA_036276375.1 Pyrinomonadaceae bacterium
GGCGCGGCCGCGCGCAAGTTGATACACAGCCAGCGTCGCTACCAGCGCGCCGGCAAACGCCAACGCCGGACGGCTCCATTCGTTCGCGCCGAAAAACACAAGCGCGATCATCGTGCCCACGGCCGCGCCGTTGGAAACGCCAAGCAAATAAGGCTCGGCCAGCGGATTTCGCAGGAGCGCCTGATAACTCGCACCGGCAGTCGCCAGCGATCCCCCGACCGCGGCCGCCAACAGGATTCGCGGCAACCGGATCTGAAACAGGATGTCGTACTGGTCGCGGCTCAACCCGCAGTCGGAAGTGCCGAAAGAAGCGATAGCGCAAAGAGAAGCACGCGCCGGCAACGACTCGCTGCCCAGCAACGACATGATCACCACAGCAAACACCAGCGCGAGCGCGAGGAGTCCGCAGGCGATCAATGTGCGCCGAAGAGTGACACGCGTCGTCATCTATTTGAACGCTTCCGGATGTAGTGCGCGGGCCATTTCCTCGAGCCCTTCGACCGCGCGTGGTCCAGGTCGCGCGAGATGATCGTCGTTGATTTTGTACACGCGACCAGATTGAACCGCCGGTGAGTTGCGCAACGCCTCCGCGGCGTTTGCATTGGCCGCACCCATCGAACCGCCCGTCGGCAAAATGATCGCATCCGGCTTTGCCGCCAGCGCCGACTCGTTACTGTACTTGGGCCACGCGCCCGGAATCTCGCCGGTAACTGAAACAGCCCCGGCTCGTCGCATCAGATCGGTAACGAAAGCGTCGCGACCGGCAGTGTAGAGTGGCTCACCCGACACCTGGTAGAAGACGCGCACGGGCGGCGCTTGCCTCACGGCCTGTTCGACGGCGTTGGTTCTGTCGCGCAGTGTTTGCACCAGTGCCTGCGCCTGCTGCTCCTGGTCCAGGATCGTTCCGATCTGCTGGACCGATTTGAAGACGCCCTCGAGATCGTGAGGATCGGTGACGAACACGGCGATGTTCTGGTTTTGTAACTGTTGCGTGAACACCTCGAGCTGTGACGCAGTCGAGACCAGCACCACTTGCGGCCGCAGCGCGATGATGCGTTCGAGACTGGGATGAAGTGTGTCGCCGACCTTAGCGACGTTCTTCGCCTCAGCCGGAAAATCGCAATACGTCGTGTTCCCAACGACCCGGTCGCCCGCCCCAATCGCAAACACGATTTCGGTAAGGTTCGGCGCGAGTGTGATCACACGTTCGACACGCGCCGGCAGCGTTACGTTTCGGCCCGCATCGTCAGTGAGTTGTTGTGTAGCTGAAGGGCTTGGCGACTCGCGCGGCCGCGTGCACGCAAGTGCGTTTGCGAGCAGTAGCAGGACCAGAAACGTGTAGCTTTGAAGTCGTCGAGGCAACGCGAAAGTCTACCACACACCAGATTTGGCTGTTCATCTGTGGCTCAAAAGTAGAGTAAGATGCGTGCACGATGATCAAAACCGTCGAATGGACAAACGAAGGCATACGCATGCTCGATCAGCGCGTGTTGCCGGCGCAGGAAAATTACTTGATGTTGCGTTCTTACGACGAAGTCGCGGAAGCCATCAGGAAGATGGTAATCCGCGGCGCGCCCGCAATCGGCGTCGCAGCCGCGATGGGGATTGCGCTTGGCGCGACCCAGTCAGTCGGAACGTCGGTCGCGGATCTCGAGGACGACCTGCTCTACATCTGCGACGTGATGGCTAAAACTCGGCCCACCGCCGTAAACCTGTTCTGGGCCATCGAGCGCATGCGCGCGACGTTTCAACGCGCCAAAGCCAGGACGACGGACGTCGAAGAAATCAGGAAGGTCCTCGTCGCCGAAGCGCTCGCGATCTTCGAGGAAGACATCGCCGCGAATCGCGCCATCGGCAAGTTTGGTGGTCCACTGATTCCCGACGGCGCAACCGTGCTCACGCACTGCAACGCCGGCGCACTGGCCACTGCCGGCGATTACGGCACTGCTCTCGGCGTCATCCGCGGCGCGCGCGACGCGGGCAAGAAGGTCGCCGTCATCGCAGACGAAACGCGGCCATTTCTTCAGGGCCTACGACTGACCGCGTGGGAGCTCGCCAAAGACGACATACCGGTCACAGTGATCACCGACAACATGGCCGGGCACGTGATGAAGAGTGGGAAAGTGGATGCCGTCGTGGTCGGCGCCGATCGAATAGCGGCGAACGGAGACACCGCCAATAAGATCGGCACGTACATGGTTGCGGTGCTCGCGCGCGAGCACAACATTCCCTTCTACGTCGCCGCGCCGATGACGACGCTCGACCTGTCGTTGCAGTCAGGCGAAGAGATTCCGATTGAAGAGCGCGACGAGAAGGAAGTTACGCACATTCGCGAGTATCAGCTGGCGCCCGACGGTATCAACGTTCACAACCCGGCATTTGACGTGACGCCAAACCACCTGATCGCGGCGATCATCACCGACAAAGGCGTGGCGCGCGCGCCGTACGAAGAAACACTGAAGCAGCTTTTTGAAGAGACGGTCAGGGCTTA
>DASUOZ010000534.1:0-2762 GCA_036276375.1 Pyrinomonadaceae bacterium
CGCAAATACCTGCTGCCGACGCACTCGCAGATCCTGATGACCACGAACCAGGGCCGGTTCGTGTTGCAAAGCAAAAACGACGTGCGCTTCCGCAACTACCAGAAGTTTGGCGCCGAGCTGAAGGTCGTAGATGAAGTCGGCGAGGACGACGAACCGTTTGAAGAACCGCCCAAACCACCAGCCAAACCAATAAAACCACCTCAGAACTAAAAGCCATCCACAGACTACACAGAATCTGCGTGATCTGTGGATGAGTGTCTACGAAAGTAGACGCCTTTTCCCCGCTTCTGTTTCCTGCCGTGAACACTTAAACCACTTCACCTTCAAAATACGCGTAGATCTGCGATGGTACAGGCATTGCACACTAGAGGCTACGAACACTCAGGAGCGTTATTTGAATGAAGCCCAGAATCTTGATTGTTGATGATGATTCCGTAATCACGCAACAACTCTATTGGACCTTGTGCGATGAGTACGACGTGGTGACCGCAAACGACATGCAGACGGCCATTCGTCGTGCGACATTTTACAAGCCGGATGTTTCGATACTTGATTTGCAGATGCCGCCGGAAAGGAACTCCCCGGCAAGCGGGATACGCTTATTGGAATTCATCAAAGGCCATTTGACCCAGTCAAAGGTCCTGATCATGAGCTCCAACAGCACATCTGACGTACGTGAAGCTTGCATGGCCGCCGGCGCGGACGGGTTCTTCGCGAAGCCATTCAACATCGAAGACCTGCTCGCCAGCATTTGTAGATTGATACCGGTTCATAGGCTTAAATTGTTTGCTCACATTCTTTGATATCCGGACGCTACCCACTCCTAAGCGTCCGTCAAACACCGGAGATGAAACCCCTCTTCATCAGAAGGTGTGCTCGAAGGCCCCCGCAGCGTCTCCCACACGCTAGCGGGGGCTACATTTTTTTAAATCCACTTATCTGCCATAATCGCTCTACCGATGAGCGAAGCGATGGACAAAGTGCGCGGCATCAACGAGCTGCCCGTGTTTCCCCTGCCCGTGGTTCTGTTTCCCGGCGTGCCTTTGCCGCTCCACATCTTTGAGCCGCGCTACCGGCAGATGCTCACCGACATTGGCGACGGAGACAAGCTGTTTGGCGTTTCTTACTTCGATTCCACGACGGCGACGAATGATGTGCCACCGGCGGGCCACGTCGGTTGCGTCGCGGAAGTAACTCAAACGCAGGTCTTCCCGGACGGGCGCTCCAACATACTTACTTTAGGCGTCGTCAGGTATCGCATCGAATCCTACATCGAACGCGGCGATCCGTATCTGGTCGCAAAGCTAAGTTACTTTGAAGACGAAGAAGAAGACGAAGCCGCGCTCGTTGGTCTAACGAAGGAAGTTGCCGAAGCGTTTACGCGTATCGCGCAAGCGGTGCGCACGATCAACGACGAACGGTCAACCCTGCCCGACATTTCCGACACCGAGCCGCAGCGTCTCTCGTTTCTGGTCGCGGCGGCGATGGAGATTGAAGCCGAGGTGAAGCAGGAGATGTTGGAGATGCGCTCCACGTTTGCCCGCCTCGAACGACTGCGGGCGATGTTGTCCGTCGCCGTTAAGGGTTACGAGGAACGCGCACGCATTCACGAACTCGCCAAAGGAAACGGGCACGGCGGCAAAAGAATAGAAATCGAATGAGCACGCCGCGGATCAAAATTACCGTACTGTTTTTCGGCGCCGCACGCGAGGTCGTCAACCAAAATCCCTTTCCGCTGTCGCTCGCGGATGATGCCCCTCCGACAGTCTCAAGAGCGTTCAAACAACTCGTCAGCCAGTTCAGCGGCCTCGACCGCTTCGGACGATCGCTGTTGTTTGCCGTGAACCAGGAATACGCAACGCCGGAAACACAATTGCAAGAAGGCGACGAGCTCGCGATCTTCCCGCCGGTGAGCGGCGGTTCTGCCAACCACGACTTTTTCGAGTTGACCACTGAACCGATCGACGTCAATTCAGTGGCGCGTCGCGTCGTACTGCCCGAGTGTGGCGCGATCGTGACGCTTGACGGCTTCACGCGCGAATGGACCAGGGGACGAAGAACGAAGTACTTGATCTACGAAGCCTACGATCGTATGGCGGTGTCGGAAATGCAGCGGTTGGGGTTCGAGGCACACAAGCGTTTCGACATCGCGCACGTCGGCATCGTGCATCGCATCGGTCGCCTCGAGATCGGCGAAACAAGCGTCGTGATTTCGGTGAGTGCGCCACACCGGAAGGCTGCGTTTGAAGCCTGTGAATGGGCCATCAAAGAGCTCAAACGCACCGTCCCTATTTGGAAGAAGGAAGTCTACGACGACGGTGAAGAGTGGGTTCAATTACAGGAAACCCCGGATTAAGCCGGGGCTTCCTCGGTTTCCTCGTCGGCCTCAACCAGCGACGCGCTCGTCACTTTGTCGCCCGCCTCGGTCTTGATCAGACGCACGCCCTGAGCGCTGCGACCCGTCTTGCGAATGTCAGCTGCTTCGAGCCGGATCAACTTGCCCTGCTGCGTGATGATCATGATTTCCGCCTCGTCTTCAACGGGAAAGACCGCAACGACCTTGCCGGTCTTTTCGGTCGTCTTCATGTTGATGACGCCCTTGCCGCCACGCGACTGCAACCGATAAGTGGTGATCGGAGTCTGCTTGCCGTAACCCTGTTCGGAAACGGAAAGCATCCGTTCCTTGTCTTCAGCCGAGACGGCACAAACGGACACCACGAAGTCATCCTGCCGCAACTCGATGCCGCGCGTGCCGCGCGTTG
>DASUOZ010000535.1:0-4643 GCA_036276375.1 Pyrinomonadaceae bacterium
GGCGCGATATAACGACTCCATCAACAGCGCGTTGAAGTACTCGCGTGAAGGGTGTCTCTCTCTCGCACTCTCGAAAGCGATTTCGAGCAGCTGCTGATAACGCGACCAAAGCTTAGTTTCGTGTGCATAGCGGCCTGGATCAAGCTCTAAGGCCGGCGTGCCGTCCTTGTATGAAGCAACGTAGTCGTGAACGGCATTGTATAGATCGAAGTAGTGATTACGCGTTTGGAAACAGAGCGCCCGCGCAAGATCACTCAGGGTAAACGGAGCGTCGTCAACGCCTTCGTAGCGCGACAGGACATTGGTTTCCAGTCGTTGGAAATTCTCAATGATCTTCTTCTGATCGGCGGCGCCAAAGTCTTCGCGGCGGTGATAAAGAAAAGAGACTGCTTCGGCATCTTTCCATCCGTCGGCTTTAAGGAACTCCTGCCTCATGTCCTGAAAAACGCCGGCTCCGCTATCCCCGGCGGCTTCGCTGGCCCAGATTTGGGCCAACGCCATCGCTTGTTTCTTGCCTCCTTGCTTTTCAAACTCCTGTTCAATCGCTTTTTCCTCGTCTTTGTACTGACGCCGCTGCACGTACAACTGTGTCAAAGCCGCAAGCGGCACACGCTTAACGATCCCGACCTTGTCGATTTTCTTGTCGTCGCGTTTTAACAGGTCGTGGATCAACATCGGATCCGCCGGAACCGACTCGGCGGCGTGCTGTTCGAGCCACTTATCCGCAGTAAACTTGAAGAACGCTTCGCGAAACCGCTCAAATTCCGGCTTTCGCAAGTAGATCTTTTCGTTGAAGAAGGTGTGTTGAGGTGGGTAATGTCGCGCCAACTGCGCCCTTGCCGTCTCGCGCGTCAAGTATTCGTAAAACTCGTGGTCCGTGATGAAGACAAAGACGGCTTCCGAGAGCGTAAAGAAGTTTTTGAAGTGCGTGATGATGTCGTCCAACTGTCGATCCGCATTCTCGAGTTTGTCGAGTTCGTCGAAAATCACAATCGTGTGGCGAAAACAACGCAAAGGATCGAAAGGCTCCACAGACTCTGCCGATCCGTCGCGGCGGGGGCTCAGGATGCGTACCAGCGACTCGAGATCCTGCCGCATCTGATGCAGTGAATAGTCGTACTCGTAGGAGAACGACGACTGCCGTGCTTGATCTAAGGTCTGCTCACGAGTGCGCTTCCAACCCCACGACAACAAGATGTAGCCAGTAATTGCCCCGGGAACGCCGTACGCGATCAGTTTCTCCAAAGGTCTCCAGGCACGCTGCGGGTCCTCGGAGAGCGAGAACACCACACCAACAGCCACGCACAGCAGGACCAACCCAACTTTCTCCCAGTTGATCTTTGCTTCCCAGGTCGAGCTCTGCGTCTGCTTGAGAAGGTCATTGATCGTGTTGGAGATGATTTCTTTGTACGACTTGCTGATCGACTTTTTGTACGCGCCGTTCAGCGTGTCGAAGAATAGCTGCCGCTTTGGCTTGTCGCGCAAGCTCCACTGAAGCACGCTCGCCTCCGGTTCGGAACGAGAAGGATCGAACGTCATAAAGAGCTTCCGAATAATCGAACGCATGAGTTTTTCAGGATCGATGCGCGGCTTGCCGACCACTCGTTGTTCGGGTTCAGGCAGCGCGCCGGAAATATCGGAAGCACTGAACTTCAAAACGAGTAGTTGATAGCGTGAGGCTTCGTGCATGCGCCGGATACGGCGATCGACCGGATCAAGCTTCTGCCACCAGCGTGGGGCGGACTCGGCATAATCCTTGGCAGCCTGGCGGAGAATTTCAGCACCCTGCTCTGACGTGAGGTTGTCTGTGTCAAGGGGTGGGGTTTCACCTTTCGGGTCGAGCAGCGTTCGGCGAACTTTGAGATCGATGATGTGCCACGAACCGGCGCTCTTGAGATATTCCCACGTGTCTCGCCAGTAACGCTCTTGCATCGTTTGGCGCGAGGCGACGAGAGCGCTATCAACCAGCGCAGTCTTGCCTACGCCACGCACACCGCTGATCAGGATTGTTCCGCCACTGCGCGAGATGAAATGACTGTTCAAACGGTCGAGAAATTCACTGCGTCCAACAAACAAACCGGGAAACTCCGTTTCGTATCGGGGACGGACGTTCCAGTTTTTTCGAAAACGCATTTGGTTCGGTTTTGCTTCCGCGGGAGGCGGCACAGTCTTCGGCTTGGAAGACCGTTCCAGAAACTGATTGATTCGCGGTAAGCGGGAAAACAAGTAGGAGATGAGCAGTCCCGTGAAGAATGTTGCCGTCAGTGCGACCAAGGTTCGCGCTTCGGGAAAGAACAGAACTGCCGCTAAGAAACTCACAAGGCTACCAAAGGCCCCGCCGGATTTCGGGTACCAGGTCAGGCGCTCCCTGAAACGACCGCCCGGCACGTAATTACTAAGCAGCACGCCAAGAGCACTGCCGGCGCAGCCGACAACAAATACGGTCAACCAGTACGCGAGACTCCACTGCGGCATGTGACTTCTCCTTTTGAGAGGACGAAGAAGAGAACCAACGAACGGCCAGAGATGAGAACGAGCTAAGTAGTACGAGGCTCAGTTGAAAGCGAGCGGCAGTCTATTCCTGTGTCTAGTGGGTGTCAACATGTTTACGAGCGAAATCCATGTTCGTGCGCAAACACCATCGCCTGCGCGCGCGTCCAGACGCCCAGCTTGTCAAACAGATTTGACACGTGGTTCCGAACGGTCTTTTCACTGATTGAAAGCCGGGCCGCGATCTCCGCGTTGCCCAGGCCTTCCGTAATCAACGACAGCACTTCCCGCTCGCGCGGCGAAAGCGCGGCAAACGCGGGATCCTCTCCGCGGATCGCCCCTTTCACGCTCATGAAGTCGAGCACTTCAGCGCAGAAGCGTTCCCAGGCAGGTTCGGTTTCCAGCAGGATGTGGTTTTCCGAATCGAGCTCGACGAATTGTGCGCCCGGAATTCCCGCGGCCAGAATGTGTCCCTCAACGATGGGAATTACATCCTCGTCGCGCGAGTGGAGCACCAGGGTCGGCGCCTGTACCTGTGCGAGAAGGTCAACAACGTTGATGGTGGCGCGCGTTTCCAGCAGCCGCGCAGCGATCTCGGGCGACGTTGTTTTGCGACAGAGTTCGTTGAACCATCCGACCTGTTCCTCACTCGCGCCAGGAATAAATCGTGAAGTGAAAACCTGGCGAAACGCGGGATTATCTTTTCCCCACCCAAGCCGCGTCATGTCAATCAGTGCCCGGTACAAACGCTCTTTGTCCGGGTCGCCACGCTGAAACGTTCCGCGTGCGTAGCCGCCATAAAGCACCAGCTTCGATACGCGTTCCGGATGCTTTACGGCGTATGCAATACACGCCGCTGCGCCCTGGGAGATTCCGAGCAACGCGAACGGCTCCGGCGGGTCGGTTATGGCCACGACGGATTCGAGATCCTCGACCCAACGCGCAAACGAAAGATCGCCGACGTTCCAGTCGGTCATGCCGCAGCCGCGTTCATCGTGACGAATGAAACGGAAGTTATCGCAAAAGAAATGAATCCAGTGTCGCCAGACGGGGCTCTCCCATTCATATTCGAGATGGGTCAGCCAGTTTGCGGCTTTGATCAGCGTCGGGCCGGCGCCTGCTTCGGCCCAGGCGAGTTGCACTCCATCACGAGTGCGGAGATAGCGAATTCGCTGTGTTGCACGTTTGCTCATGGCCAATGCAGATCGAGACAAAAGTCCCATGTGAAGGCCCCGGAGTATATCCAAACCGGGACTAAACTCCCATAGCCTCGCAAGGCGGAAAGCGCCATTATGCGCCGCGAATTAACAGAAGTGGAGACAACACCATGTTCAAGCGCATTCTATTTTTCGCCTATGGAACTTTTAGTTATGTGATCTTCCTGGGAACGTTTCTGTACGCGATTGGATTTATCGGCAACTTCGGTGTGCCGCGAACGCTGGACGGCCCGGCGACCGGTCCTTTCCTGATCAGTTTCGCCGTCGACGCGGGGTTGCTCACGCTCTTCGCCGTGCAACACAGCGTGATGGCGCGCAAGTGGTTCAAGGAATGGTGGACGCGCATTGTGCCCAAGCCGATTGAGCGCTCCACTTACGTTCTGTTCTCAAGCGTTGCGCTCATACTTCTGTTTATGTTGTGGCGGCCGTTGGGTGGCGTGGTCTGGTCGGTTGAAGATCCGACTGGGCGACTCGTGCTGCGCGCATTGTTTGCGTTTGGTTGGGGACTGGTGCTGCTGTCAACGTTCCTGATCAATCACTTCGATCTGTTTGGACTGCGCCAGGTGTGGCGCTACTTGCTGGCGAAACCGGAAGGCGAGATGAGTTTTGTAACTCCAGGTCCGTACCGTTTTGTGCGCCATCCGCTCTACGTTGGTTGGCTGTTCGCATTCTGGATGACGCCGTTGATGACGTCGGCTCACTTGCTGTTTTCGGTGGCTACGACAGCTTACATTCTGATCGCGATCCAACTCGAAGAGCGCGATCTGGTTCGCGAGCATGGTGAAACGTACGAAGAGTATCGCCGGCAGGTGCCGATGCTCTTTCCGTGGATGCGCAAACGCGAATCGAAGCAGGCTGTGAGGATGCCGACGTCAGGTTAGGGCTTTGGCGTCGGTTCTGACTTAGGCGCCGCCGGAATTGTCATCGAAGCCGGTT
>DASUOZ010000536.1:0-3829 GCA_036276375.1 Pyrinomonadaceae bacterium
AGCGGCAAGGGCGAAATGACTACGCCTGCGGCGTGAACTGACGAGTGCCGCGCACACCCCTCTAGCCGCCTCGCAATCTCAAGTATTTCTTTAACCTGAGGATTGGTCTCCATCTCGCGCCGGAGTTCAGGTACTTGTTCAAGTGCCTGACTGATGCTGACGTTGCGGCCGCGGACGGGTGGCGGGATCATTTTCGCGATCCGTTCGACCTCGGCATACGGCACCTCCAACGCCCGGCCGACGTCCTTGATGGCGGCCTTCGAGGCCAGGGTTCCAAACGTGATGATCTGGCAGACGGAGTCGCGGCCGTAGAGATCGGCGACGTGGCTGATGACGTCGCCGCGACCGCGCACGCAGAAGTCGATGTCGATGTCCGGCAGCGAAACGCGCCCGGGGTTCAGAAAGCGCTCGAACAGCAGATCGTACTGAAGGGGATCGACGTCCGTAATCTCGAGGCAATAGGCGACCAGCGAACCGGCGGCCGAACCGCGGCCGGGACCGACGGGAATCGCGTGCTCTTTCGCATAGCGGACGAAGTCCCAGACGATCAGAAAGTAACCGGGGAAGCCCATCTGCTTGATCATCTCGATCTCGCTGGAGAGACGAGTCTGATAATCCCCGATGGGCTTGTTCAGTTCGCCGCGCGAGATGAGGGCGTCCCAGACCTGCTGCCGCCGGCGCTCAAAGCCCTGCCGCACGATCTTCTCGAAGTAGTCGTCGACCGAGAGCCCCTGATCCGATTCAGGAATCGGATACTGCGGCAGGTAATTGACGTCCTTGGGCAGCTTCAGATCGATACGCTCGGCAATCTCGACCGTGCGCGTCAACACTTCCGGCAGCTCGTCGCCGAAGATGCGCCACATCTCCTCCGGCGAGCGCACGTAGAAGTTTGGACTCGCGTAACGCAGCCGGTTGGTGTCGTTGACAGTCTTGCCCGAGCCGATGCAAAGCAGCACGTCGTGAGCGCGTGAGTCATCCGGCATGAGGTAGTGCGCGTCGTTCGTCGCGACCAGCGGCACGCCGGTTCGTTTCGACAGTTCGACGAGCGACTTGCGGATGCGTTTCTGCGGCTCGAGACCGTGTTCCTGTATCTCGAGGAAGTAGTTCCCTTTTCCGAGTATCTCTTCAAACTCATGCGCGGCCTTTGCCGCTTCATCGCATTTGTCCTGGGCCAGCATCGCGGACGGCACGCCCGACATGCAGGCTGACAAAGCGATCAAACCTTTGCTGTGTTCGGCAAGCAGCTCTTTGTCGATGCGTGGCTTGTAGTAGAAACCTTCCGTGTAGGCTTTTGACGTGAGACGCACGAGGTTCTGATAACCCTCGTAATTCTGCGCCAGCAGTATCAGGTGAAAGTTTGCTTTCTCACCGGGCGCGCTCGCGGCTTTTTCCTTGCGGCTGCCGCGGCTGATGTAAGTCTCGCAACCGATGATGGGCTTCACTCCGTTGTTCTTCATCGCGTTGTAGAAAGAGATCGCGCCGAACATGTTGCCGTGATCGGTCATGGCACACGCCGGCATACCCAATTCGGCAACGCGGTTGGACAGCGGTTTGATCTGAATTGCGCCGTCAAGAAGACTGTAGTCAGTATGAAGATGGAGATGTACGAATTGACGATCCGGCATCGGTTGTAAACCCATCCACAGATTACACAGACTCAGCCTCGGTAAAGAAGTGATCTGCGTAATCTGCGGATGGCCTTTATTCCCATTCTATTGTTGAAGGTGGCTTGGAACTTATATCGTAAACAACTCTGTTAACGCCTCTGATCTCGGAAACGATTCGGCTCGAAACGCGGCCCAGTAGATCGTGCGGCAGGCGCGCCCAGTCGGCCGTCATGCCGTCTACGCTCGTGACCGCACGAATCGCGATCACGCGCTCGTAGGTGCGCTCGTCACCCATTACGCCCACGGTCGAAACCGGCAAGAGCACGGGAAAGGCCTGCCAGACCGAATGGTACAACTCCGCAAGCCGCAACTCTTCGTCGAGAATCCGATCCGCCGCCTGGACCAGACGAATCTTTTCTTCGGTAACTTCGCCGATGATGCGCACTGCCAGGCCCGGCCCGGGAAACGGATGGCGGCCGAGTATTTCTTCCGGCACACCCAACTCGCGTCCGATCAGCCGCACTTCGTCTTTGAACAACTCGCGCAGCGGCTCGATCAGTTTCAAATTCATCTTCTCCGGCAATCCGCCGACGTTGTGGTGGCTCTTGATCACCGCCGAAGGACCACGTACCGACACCGATTCGATCACGTCAGGATACAGCGTGCCCTGCACCAGATAGCCAACGTCACCGATTCGCCGCGCTTCTTCGTCGAAGACGTCGATAAAAACTTTGCCAATCTGCTTTCGCTTCTGCTCCGGGTCAGTAACACCGCGGAGGGCTGCGAGGAACAATTGACCCGCACGCACGCCGGAAATATTCAATTTCATCGACTGTCGCAACAGGGCCAATGTCGCCTCGAACTCACCTTCGCGCAACAGGCCGTTATCAACAAAAATACACGTCTGCCGATTGCCCACCGCACGATGAACCAGCGCGGCCGCAACTGTGGAATCAACGCCTCCAGACAGTCCGGAAACCGCACGCCCGTTGTCGCCCAGTTGCGCCCGAATCTTTTCCACCTGCTCTTCAATGACTGCTTCCGGCGACCAGTCACCACGACAACCGCACACTGAAAACAGAAAATTACGCAGCACCTGCGCGCCCAGCGGCGTGTGCGCCACTTCCGGATGAAACTGCACGCCATAAATGCCGCGCGCCTGATCCTCCATCGCATTCAACGCGTCGTCAGTCAGCGCCGTAACCTGAAAGCCCGGCGGCACCTCGGTGACGTGATCGCCGTGACTCATCCAGACGTCCATCTCGTTGGGCAATCCCTGAAACAGACGGCTCGTCACGTCCAAAACCTTCAGCCGCGCATAGCCAAACTCCCGATTGGGCGACGATTCCACCGCGCCGCCGAGCTCGCGGGCGAAGACCTGGAACCCGTAACAGATACCGAGCGTCGGACAATCGACTGCTTCGAGCAGTTCGGGCTGTGGTTTCGGAGCCGCGGCGTCGTAGACAGACGAAGGTCCGCCGGAAAAGATCAATCCTTTCGGCGCTCGCGCTCGTATTGTCTCGGCTGGAGTGTTGAACGGCAGGATCTCACAGTAAACACCGGCTTCCCTGACACGACGGGCGATGAGTTGTGTGTACTGTGATCCGAAGTCAAGTATGATTACGGTTTCATGCTGTCGGACTTGGTTCATTGATTGATATGAAGTTGCGAATTATACATCTACTCTGTGTGTTCAGTCTCGCCTGGGGGAGTGTTTTCACCAAACACAAAATCGACGAAGAACCACTCCTCGCGCAACCACTCACGGTTCGCTGGCGGTATGAATCAAATGTTACCCTCAATCTCACGCCGGCTTTTGACAACGAACGTATCTATTTGCCGTTGGCAGGCGGCACGATCGTCGCGCTGAAAGCGCACGACGGGCAGTTATTGTGGCGCTCGGACCTGGGCGGAGAACTTTCAGCATCACCAGTTGCAGACGCATCAGCGATCTACGTTGCTTCGGAAACCACCACGCCAAACGGCGAACCGCGCGCTCAGTCAGGCGCGCTGCGTGCGCTCGGACGCGAGGGTGGCGTGACGCGTTGGGTAACTGCGCTCGGTAAGCCATTGCGCGGCGCGCTCACGATTAGCGACACAAAAATCTTCGCGGGCGGCAGCGAGGGGCGCGCCTATGCGTTCGATAAGCGCACCGGCGGCCTGTTCTGGTCGATTCCCTTCACGTCACCTTTCAACACCCAACCGGTGCTGAAAGACGGCCG
>DASUOZ010000537.1:0-5444 GCA_036276375.1 Pyrinomonadaceae bacterium
ATCCGGAGCTTAGCGAGGCGCAACAAGTTTACGTCGTCGACTCGATCAAAAGCTTCAAGCCCCAATCTTAGAACATCGCATGGCCTTGAAACTCACCATCATCACTCCTTCATTCAACCAGGGCAGGTTTCTCGAAGAGACGATCCTGTCTGTGTTGAAGCAGGGGTACGAGCCGCTCGAGTACATCATCATCGACGGCGGTAGCACCGACGACAGCGTCGACGTGATTCGTCGTTACGAAGATCGCATCACCTACTGGGTGAGCGAAAAAGATCGCGGCCAGGTCCACGCGATCAATAAAGGATTGGAACGTGCGACCGGCGACATCTGCGCGTTCATCAACAGCGACGACGTTTACCTCCCCGGCACGTTCAACGCGGTGATGACTCACTTCAACCAGCAGCCGAAGAGTCAATGGGTCTGCGGCGACACGATCATGTTTGGCGCGGGCCACGACACGAAGATCGTCAATGCCGTCGTGCCTCTTTCCGCCGCACACTGTCTCTCGTGGGCCTATCGTGCGCCACAGCCGGGACACTTCTGGCGCACGGAGATCGTTAAGGAAGGATTTCAGGAACGCTGGCCGTACGATTTCGACCACGACTTGTACGTGCGTTTGCTGCTGAGCGGCCACAAGTGCGAGCACCTGCCGTTGCCGATGGCTGGTTATCGCCTGCACGAGGTCAGTAAGACCATTGCCGAAGGACATCGGCAGATCGAAGAATTTGATCGGATTGCCGAGTTTTACGAACCGCAGTTACAGGGCTCCGATCAGCGCTGGTGCCGGGCGACTCGTTTTCTGCGACTTTCTTACGCCGCGAGCGAAGCGGGACGGAAGTCGGAAGCCGCGAACTGGTTGGTGCGCGCGCTCGCAACACATCCGGAGGGCTTGTTGAACAGACCATTCTGGGGTTGTCTTCGTCGCCTCGTCACCAGCAACGGCCACGGATAATACAAAAAATGATAAGCTTGCAAGCTGCTTAATGAAGGAGACCATTGATGGCGGAAGCGACAAGAGTTTTGGTCACAGGGGCGGGTGGTTTTATCGGACATCACCTCACGAAGTATCTGGTCCAGCGCGGCTATTGGGTCCGCGGCGTCGATATTAAAGAGCCTGAATACGAGGCGACCGCGGCGAACGAGTTTCTGCTGCTCGATCTTTCCGAAGCCGAGAACTGCCGGCGCGCCACTGAAGGTATCGACGAAGTTTACGGCCTCGCCGCAAACATGGGCGGCATCGGGTTCATTGAAAACAACAAGGCCGTCATCGTTCGCGACAACACGCTCATCAATCTCAACTCGATCGAAGCCGCGCGCGCCAACGGCGTCAAGCGTTATCTCTACACTTCCAGCGCCTGCATCTATCCCGGTTACAAACAGAAAGAAACCGACGTCACTCCGCTCAGAGAAGAGGACGCGTATCCAGCCGACGCAGAAGACGGTTACGGTTGGGAGAAGCTCTACATGGAGCGAGTTTGCCGCCACTACACTGAAGACTTCGGGCTTGACACCCGCGTCGTCAGGTTTCACAACATCTTCGGACCACTCGGCACTTACGACGGCGGCCGTGAAAAATCACCCGCCGCGATCTGTCGCAAAATCGCGCTGGCTAACGATGGCGACGACATCGAGGTTTGGGGCGACGGCGAACAGACGCGTTCTTATTGTTATATCGATGACTGCGTCGAAGGCATTTATCGCTTGATGAGAAGCGATCATCGCGACCCGATCAACCTGGGCCAGGACCGGATGATTTCGGTCAACGAACTGGTCGAAATGGTGGCGAAGATCGCGGGAAAGAAAATCGGCAAGCGTTACGATTTGACGAAGCCCCAGGGCGTCAGAGGTCGCAACAGCGACAACACGCGCCTCAGAGAAGTCTTGAAATGGGAGCCGTCTGTTTCGTTGGAAGAGGGTTTGGCGATCACCTACCACTGGATCGCCGGTCAGTTAGAGAAGCAGACGAGCCATCCACAGAGCGCACAGATGCTGACATCTGCGTAGCTGGTGGATCACTCTCTCAAATGAAAGTTAGTGTTATTGTCCCTGTCAGGGATGAAGAGCACTCTATTCGCGAGTTGCTCGACAGCCTGCTCAAGCAAACCCGCCCACCAGACGAGATCGTGATCACGGATGGTGGTTCAGTCGACGCCACACCTCAGATCATCGAACAGTACATGCAAGACGGCGCGCCGGTGCGATTGATCCGCGCCGGCGCCGCTTTGCCCGGACGCGGACGCAACCTCGGCGCGGCGGCAGCTACTTACGAATGGTTGGCGTTCACCGATGCGGGTATCCGGTTGGAGAATAACTGGCTCGAAACTTTGCTCGCGCGCGCGGCGCAGGATGATTCGATTGATATTGTTTACGGTTCGTGGGAGCCGGTGACGGATACGTTTTTCAAAGAGTGCGCGGCGATCGCGTACGTTCCGCCGCCGTCGCCGCGTGACGGGATCGTGGCGCGCCCGCGTTTTATCGCGTCGACGTTGTTGCGGCGCGAGGCGTGGGCTAAGGTGAACGGCTTTCCGGAGGATCTGCGTTCGGCGGAAGATCTCGTGTTCATGGACCGTCTCGAAGCGGCAGGCCAGCGCGCAGTGTTTGAGCCGCGCGCGCAAGTGCATTGGAACTTGCGGCCGACGCTGGGCACGACGTTCAAGCGGTTTCTGGTTTATTCGCGCAACAACATTCGCGCCGGTTTGTGGCGGCAGTGGCAGGCGACGATTCTGTTTCGTTACGCAGTGTTGCTGGGGATGCTGGTCCTCGCGTTGATCGTCGATCCGCGTTGGGTTTGGGTGCCGGTAGGCGCGTGGCTGTTGATGCTGGCTGCTCGTGCGGTCGTGTCGATCCGGCGCAACCGGCATTGTTACCCGGCTTCGTTGTTTCACAATCTCGTGCGCGCCTCGATGATCATGTCGTTGCTGGCGGTGCTCGACACGGCCGCGATCATCGGCAGCCTGCAGTGGTTGTTGTGGGATGCCTTTCGCTGGAGTAGGAAGACGGCGGTGGAGGCCGGAAATGGGGCTTGAACGGGGGCTCGAAGGCCGCCGAGTCCTGTTCATTTCTTACAACGGGATGCTCGACCCGTTGGGACAAACGCAGGTGCTTCCGTATCTGCGTGAACTGGCCAAACGAGGCGTTCGCTTTACGTTGTTGAGTTTTGAACGCGAGCGCGCCTTTACACCGGAAGGCACGGCGAAATGTGAGGAAATGCGGCGCGCGCTCGAGACGCAGGGCATCGAGTGGCATCGCTTACGTTATCACCAGCGGCCTTCGATTCCGGCGACGATCTACGACGTGCTCGCGGGTATTCGCAAAGCCAGCGTGCTGGTCCAGCGCAATAAGATCGAGATGGTCCACGCGCGCGGCCACATTCCGGCGACGATCGCACTCGCGTTGAAACGTCGCTTCGGCATCAGGATGATCTTTGATCTGCGCGGTTTGATGGCGGAGGAATACGTCGACGCCGAACACTGGCGCTACGGAAGCTTGCCGTACCGCATCACCAAGAGCGCTGAGCGGCAGATCCTCGGCGCGACGGACGCCGTCGTGACGTTGACGCAAAGAATCTGGCCCATCATTCGCGAGTGGGACGGGCTGCGCGGACGCACGCCGCATCACGAAGTGATTCCCTGTTGCGTGGACCTCGCTCGCTTCCGTTTTAGCAACGAAGATCGATCACGGCGTCGTGAAGAGCTCGGTCTCACGGACCAGTTCACGATTGTTTACAGCGGCTCGCTCGACGGCTGGTATCTGACGGAGAAGATGGCCGACTTTTTTGCGAACTTTGCGCAGCGTAATCCAAACTCGCATCTCCTTTGGCTAACAACGGGCAGTCACGATCGGGTGCGGGAATTGATGAAGGCGCGCAACGTCGGCGCTGAACGTTACAGCGTGCGTTCAGCCGCAGCAGCGGACGTTCCTTCGTATCTATCGGCCGCGGACGCCGGGCTCGCGTTCATCAAGCGTTGCACCTCGAAGATTGCCTCGTCGCCCACCAAAAACGGCGAGTATCTTGCGTGTGGGTTACCGCTTATCATCAACGCCGGGATTGGCGATTCAGACGCCTTGATTGATGAGTGGCAGGCGGGTGTTTTGATCGAGGAGTTTACGGAAGGTGAATATGCGCTCGCCGGGCAACATATCGAAGCGATGGTCGCCGAGCCGGACGTGCGCGATAAGGCACGTAAGATAGCTGAAGAGCTTTTTCATCTCCAAAGGGTTGCCGGTGAGAGATACGCGTCGCTTTATGAGCGAGTGTTGAATAACTGATGCGGTTAGACGTGGAAAAACTGATCGAAACACTACGCTGCCCGAGTTGTCGCGGCGGTTTGTCGGCCACGGAAAACGACCTGACATGCGCGGCTTGCAACGTTTCCTATCCGATCGTTGACGGCATACCGCGAATGCTGGCGCCAACGCTGCGCGATGCGCTTGCAGGTGAAGTTTCAGCTACTGGAACTGACGCGAAGCAGGTTGAGACTGCGTTGAGTTTTGGTTACGAGTGGCATCGTTTCCCCGAGATGTACAACGAGTGGGAACGACAGTTTCTCGATTACATGCAGCCGCACGGTCCTGAATTCTTTCGCGGTAAGAAGGTGCTCGACGCCGGTTGCGGCAACGGCCGTTTTGCTTATTACGCGGGCAAATACGGCGCGGAAGTCTGGGCGATCGATCTCGGTCCGGCCGTGGAAGTCGCGCGGCGCAATACCGAACCGGTTGGCGCGCACGTGGTCCAGGCCGATCTGCATAATCCACCGTTCGCGCTCGAGAGTTTCGACTTCATCTACTCGATCGGCGTGCTGCATCACCTGCCCGATCCGGAAGTGGCGTTCAGGAATCTACTGCGCTTTTTGAAGCCCGGCGGCGAAGTCCAAATTTATCTTTACTGGAAACCCGAACGCCGGCCGATCAAAGCGTTGCTGTTGTCGGGAATCGCCGGCGCACGGCGATTGACGACTCGGCTGCCGCACAAAGCAGTCTACGTGCTGGCGTATCCGGCCGCTGCAGGGGCGTTTCTGTTTTTTGTGTGGCCGTACCGGATCATGAAACGCCTGCCGCCGTTTGAACGCCTCGCGGAAGAGTTGCCGATGAAGCAGTATGCGAGTTTCCCGTTTCGCGTGTGCGTAAACGACCAGCTCGACCGGCTTTCGGCTCCGATCGAGAACCGTTACACGCGCGCGGACGTGCAGAACTGGTTGGCCCGTGCGTCACTTGAGTCGCCGCGTGTGGGTGAGAACTTTGGGTGGGTGGCGACAGGGCGCAAGTCTGGGTAAGATGAGCCACGGACTGACACACAGAGAGACACGGACAAACAGACGAAGAAATAAAAAGAGGATGCGGGTTTTAGCCTTAATGCCTGGACTTTACGATACCTCGCCCGGCCAGCGTTACCGGCTCGAGCAATGGGATCCACTGCTCCGTGAACGTGGCGTCGAGATCACTTA
>DASUOZ010000538.1:0-6179 GCA_036276375.1 Pyrinomonadaceae bacterium
ACAAATCGCAAACGAGGCGCCTTCGTACATCGTGACTCCGGCGTACTCGCCTTTGGCGTTGAGAATGTAAAAGTTGATGCCGAAGTTTGGCAGGCCGCGGCTGTTCAAAAGTCGTTTCTCGATCGTGTTGGCCTTGATGCGATTCAACACTTCCATGCCTGCGTCTTTCGGATGCGCGCCGCGACGCATCTCTTCGACGATTACAAACGAACAAAGATTGAAGAGGTTCGCTTCGCCGCGTCCGGTTGAGCCGGCGGCGCCGACTGCGCCGTCGACGTAAAGTCCGGCGCCGAGAATGGGCGAGTCGCCGAGGCGACCGGGAATCTTCCAGGCGAGTCCGCTGGTGGTGGTCACGCCGCAGATCTCGCCTTTCGCGTTGATACCGTCGCAGTTGATGGTGCCGTGGAGGTTTTCTTCGCGCAATATGCCCTGGGCGAGCATTTCCAGGGCGACGCGATGTCCGGCAGCGGCGCGTTTCGCCGGGTTGAGGTAATGGTCGGGATCGGTGCGCCGTTTCCACTCCAGCCATTTCTTGCGCGAGTTTTCGGTGTTCAGATCGTCTTCAATCTTGAAGCCCATGTTGAAGGCAAAGTCCTGCGCGCCTTTGCCGACGATGAGGTGATGGTCGGTGTTTTCCATCACGGCTTTCGCGACGAGCGACGGTGTGCGCACGCCTTCGAGCGCGCCGACGGCGCCCGCGCGTTTCTTTGGACCATGCATCACTGACGAGTCGAGCTGCACCACGCCGTTCGCGTTGGGCAAACCGCCGAAACCGACGCTGTCGTCGAGCGGGTCGAGCTCGACAATGTTCACGCCCGCGATGACGGCGTCGAGGACGTCAGAACCGCTCGTCATCATCGAGAACGCCTTATGCACCGCGGTCATGTTGCCGCCGTTCTTGAAACGGTTTCCATTGGCCGACGCGATCACCAGGGGCTTGACAGCGCTCTGCGTCAGGATCGTGGGAAAGCCCGAGGCTTGTTTACCGGTGGCGGCAATAGTCAGACCGGCAACCGCACCCGTGCGCATGAAGTCACGGCGTTTTATCTTTTTAGTCATGGCGTTTCCTCGCCTAAAGTTCAACCTGTGCGTTGAGTTCAACTTTCCGTTTTGAGTTCAAGCTTTAGCTTGTCTTCTTACCGGTACTACAGATCCCACTTCTTGCCGTAATCGAGAATTGGATAACTCGCCCACAGATCTACGGCGCGCTCTCGACCGACTTGCTCCAGGAAGGCTCGTGCGCTTGACCACGGCCAATCCTGCCAGCGATTAACATACCCGTGATGCACGGGATTATGGTGAACGTAATTCAGTGTGGCCCAGAAATGCCGCTCAGACTTGATTCGTCGCTCGAAACAGTTGCACCAAACCTTACGGCCTCGACAGTTGTCCTCACCGTTCCAACGGCATGAGGATCGGCCGTGAAACTCGCCCAAAGCGCGACGTAATGATCTAACCCGATCAGTGGTCACCAGACCATGATAGTGATTGGGGAGGATACACCAAGCATGTAGCGATAGACAAAAGTCTCGGTACACTCTGAGTGTTTCGTTTTCGCATTCAGTCAGCCGTTCTGGGGCCTTACCAATGATGTCTGAGTGCTATAACACGTGGCTGAAATCAGGTAACTGTTAATGCCTTCAAAATCAAAATGTGGAGGCGAGTGCCAAGGCAGATTTCGTGTTTGTCGTTGACTGAGGGCTTGCTTCCTCTCCAGTTCGGTCATTTTTCGCCAGTCGTACATAGGAAGTGAGGACTCCTTTCGGATGTATCGTTTCGTAGCTGAGGGCGGTGAGGCCCGTTGCAAGCTAAAGCTTGAACTCAAAACATTCAAAGATCGAGAGCTTGTTTAATTCTTTCGGCGGTTTTTGGACCGATGCCGTCGACCAGGTTGAGCCCGCCGCCGGTGACGAAAGCTTTCAACTCAGGGAGCGATGAGACCTTGAAACGCTGGTGCAGCAGGGCGGCGGTTTTTGGCCCAATACCTGGAATTTCGGTCAGATCGAGAACCGTTTCCGGTGTTTCGGCCACGAGGCGCTCCCACGCGTCGAACGTTCCCCGTTCGAGCAGGTCGATGACTTTTCCCGCAATGGCTTTGCCGACGCCGGGGATCTCCTGCAACCCCGCGATACCTTCCTTAGCCGCGATTTCCTTCAGCGGCGTGGGCCACACTTCGATCGCCTCCGCCGCGTTGCGATAAGAACGCAGCCGAAACGGATCGTCGCCGCGAATCTCCATCAACGCGGACAGGCGATAGAATCGACGAGCGATCTCTCCGTTATTCATGAGCTCAGGGATCCGGCCTTTTGAGTATGTGCTAGTCTAAACTCGCGAGCGCAGTAATATCCAGTTGCGATATCCAATCAGAAGGAGCAGCACACAGTTGAACGAAACGAGACGACACCTGTTAGCGAGTCTTTCAGTGGCCGGCGCCGGTGCGTTGTTGATCGGGTGCCGCGCGACACCAGGCGGCGGCGGTGGACGAAGCGGTGCGACAAATGATGACGGTAGGGAACCCGCGCCGGGAGAAGCGCCGGTGCCGGTGGAAGTGACTGCCGTAGAAGACTTAATGCGCGAACACGGAATCTTGCGCCGGGCGCTGTTGGTCTATCAGGAGTCGGCGGTTCGACTGCGCCAGGATGCGGCGTCAGTGCCCGCGGAAGCGTTGGAAAAGACTGCGCAGTTGTTCCGCGTTTTTGGCGAGGAGTATCACGAGTCACGTTTGGAAGAGGGTTACATCATTCCGCTGATCCGGAAAGTGCAGGGTCCGGTCGCTGCGTACGCGGACGTGCTGGTGGCCCAACACGCGCGCGGCCGCGAGATCACCGATTACGTGTTGTCCGTTTCGAAAGGGGAGCGGATTTCTGCGCACCAGGTGGAGGATGTAACGAAGGCGCTCGAATCGTTTGTGCGCATGTACGAGCATCACGCGACTATCGAAGACACCGTCGTGTTTCCGGCGTGGAAAACGACGGCGGGCGAACAGGAATACAACGAGATGGGCGAGAGGTTTGAAGAGATCGAGGCTGAGATCTTTGGCGAGGACGGTTTTCAAAGTGCGTTGCGACGAATGGAAGAGATCGAAAGTGGCCTTGGCCTAACAAATCTGGACATGTTTACAGCACCACCTCCGGCAAAGTAATATCCTCACACAAATTAAAAATTGGACGGAGGCTCCTCACCGCAACTCCGTAGGCGCCTCAAACCTTAAACCTCTCGATTTCTTAAGGAGCCAAAATGTCGTACATACATTTCGCCGACGAACCCGATCAGGAAGAACGTATCGCCAAACTGCGCCAGGAAGTGCAAAAGCTTGGCGGCAACACCGTATCGCTCGAATCCATGCCGGCTGACATGGAAGAAGAGTTTCTGCGTCACGTGCTGGAATATGAAAGTGCGGAGCCGATCAGTCTTTTGCGTTTGCTGGAAAACTCCGGTCTGGAAGTGCCGCCGCCGGATCAACTCGACGATGAAAGCCTCACGATCAAACTAAAGGACGTGATTGAGCGCATGGCGTCGTTGGGTGCGTATCTGCTGCACACCGATCACCTCTCGGACCGCGCGCTTTACGAATATCTCTATCTCGACGGTTTGCGTGCGGAGGCGGTGCTGTTTCCGGAGAATCCGAGTTATGCGTACATGATTGATCTCACCGGCAGCGGCAGCGAAGAAGACAACCTGATCTATCTCAAGTACTACGCTGACGAGCAATACCGGCGTCAGTGGGCCAGCGACTGGCCCGATGACTCAATACCCGACGCTGAACCACCACCCTTCGATCGCGACCGCTTCCTCCCGCAGTCGCCGATCGGGTGATCTGAAAAATCCAGGCCACAAAGAGGCACAAGAAACACAAGAGAGTGGACGTGTTTCAATGCCTTCCTGTGCTTCTTGTGCCTCTTTGTGGCTAAAACTTAGGCGACGATCATGGTGCCGGTGCCTTTGTCGGTGAAGACTTCCGACAGCAGGGCATTGCGGTTGCTGCCGCTGATGATGTGGGCGGAGTGAACCCCGCGCCGCAAAAGTGTAGTTATGCTTTGCAGCTTCGGAATCATTCCGCCTGTCGCGGCGCCGGTTGCGATGAGTTGGTCTGCTTCGCCGGCAGTCAGACGCGAAAGTTTTGTCTGCGCGTCGTCAGGCTTCAGATAGATGCCGTCGACGTCGCTCAGCAGAATCAGCTTCTCGGCTTGCAACTGGACCGCGATTTCGGCGGCGATCGTGTCGGCGTTGATGTTGAAAACCATGCCTTCGTCGTCGGCGCCGAGTGACGAGATCACGGGCAGATAGCCGTGGTCCAGCAGCACTGTGAGCAGGCGTGAGTTGATCTGCACGACGTCGCCGACGTAGCCGAAGTCAACGGTGTCGCGCACGCCGGTTTGGCGATTCAGGATTTCCCTGGGCGGACGCTTCGTTGCGTGAACGATGTTGCCGTCGACGCCCGACAACCCGACGGCTTCGATACCACGCTGGCGCAGCGCCGCGAGAATGTCGGTATTGATCTTACCGGCGAAGATCATCTTCGCCATTTCGAGTGTGGCGTCGTCGGTGACGCGGCGGCCTTCGATGATCGTCTGTTCGACGCCGAGCTTGGTAGCGAGCTCACTGAGTTGTTTGCCGCCGCCGTGAACCACGCAGATGCGAATGCCGACCTGGTGCAGCAGCGCGAGCTCTTCGGCCAGCGAAGTCAGGTTTTCGTGATTTTCAGTGACCTTGCCCGAGAGCTTGACGACAAATGTCTGACCTTTGAAGCGTTGGATGTACGGCAACGCCTCGCGCAGGAGATCGAGACGAGTCTGATTATCAATCGTCAAGCTCATAGCATTCACACTCATAGGAGTTGCGCCATCACCGCTTTCTGGACGTGCAACCTGTTCTCCGCTTCATCGATTACGACTGAAGCCTCAGAGTCAATCACGCCGTCGGTGACAATGACGTTGCGCCGCACGGGCAGACAGTGCATGAATATAGCGTTATTGGTGCGGCTCATTTTGTCTTCATTCACGATCCAGTGGTCGCGATATTGGGCCCGCTCCGCTATATCTCGATCGGTGTTGCCGTAAAACTGTTTCGCGCCCCAGCTTTTCGCGTAGATCACTTCCGCGCCGTCGAAAGCGGCGTCTATATCATTCGTGATCTCAACGCTGCTGTATTGGCGCGCGGTTTCGATCAATTCTTCGTCGAGGTCGTAACCCGAGGGATGCGCGATCACCAGGTTGTGGCCCATCTGCGCGGCCGCCAACGCAAAACTGTTAGGCACGGCCATCGGCAACGGTTTCGGATGCCACGCCCACGTCAGCACCATGCGCTTGCGGCCCGCCCCGAGTTTTTCGCGAATCGTCATCATGTCAGCCGTCGACTGACACGGATGATGCATCGCGGATTCGAGATTGATGACCGGCACCGACGCGTACTTCGCAAACGCATTGAGCACCGGATCGGTCCGCTCTTCCTGCCAGTCTTTCAACGCCGCGAACGTACGCACGCCGATCGCGACGCAATATCTCTCAAGTACGCGCACAAACTCCGCGACGTGTTCGGTTTTATCGCCGTCCATCACTGCGCCTTCGCGGTGTTCGAGCGTCCAGCTCGTGCCGCCGGGTTCAAGCACGACGGCGTTGCCGCCGAGTTCGTAAATTCCAACCTGCATCGACGCGCGCGTGCGCAGGCTGGGATTAAAGAAGACGAGCGCCACGGATTTGCCGCTCAAGGGCTTCGATTGATCGTCGCCGGCCTTGAAGCGCATCGCCGTTTGGATCAGGCGATTAAGATCGCTGTCGAGAGTGCTAAGAAAATCCATCCTCTTAATCCCTGGTCTTCATCCCTCGCCCAAAGCGTTTACAAAAAGCTCTACTTCCGCTGCCCGCAGACACAACGGCGGCAACAACCGCAGTACCTTCGGATTACTGGACGTGCCGGTGATGATCTTGTGTTCGAGTAGTCGCTGATGAACCGGCGCTGCTTTGTCGGCAAACTCAATGCCCAACAGAAAACCACGCCCGTGAACGGCGACGACCTTCTCGACCTCACTTAAACGCTGGCGCAAATACGCTTCGATCGTCCGGACGTTCTCGAGCATGCCGTCCGCTTCAATCGCCTCCAAAGTTGCGGTCACAGCCGCCATCGCCAACATGCCGCCGCCAAACGTCGTGCCGAGATCGTTCTCCTTAATGTGCGACGCG
>DASUOZ010000539.1:0-7232 GCA_036276375.1 Pyrinomonadaceae bacterium
GCCGCCGTACTCGCCGCCGTTCAGCATCATCTGGCTGTAGATCGCGAGATCGCGGGCGGTTGAAAACAGTCCCGCGTGACCGGCCACGCCATCCATGCGATACGACGTCGGATCGTGCACCTGGCCACGCAACCAAACATCGCCTTCGGCGCCGATGTTCGCCGGCGTGTCACCGAGATAACTCAACTGTCCGCGTCGCTTTTCGGTGGGCGCGATACGTGCGCGCAGAGTGGCTGCCGGACGAAAGCCGGTGTCGGTCATGCGCAACGGCACAAAGATGTTCTGCTTCGCAAACTGATCGAGCGGCATACCACTCACGCGCTTCACCACTTCGCCGAGCGTGATGAACCCGATGTCGCTGTAAATGAAACGCGTGCCGGGCGGATTGCGCAGCGGCTCCTTGATCAGGCGTTTGATAGCTTCGCCGTAACCGGTCCAACGTTCGCGCAAATCGAAGTCGGGCGCGTAGCCGGAACGATGAATCAGGAGCTGTTCGATGGTGATGTTTTCCCTGCCCTCGCCTTTGAGCTCGGGAATGTAGACGGAAACCGGATCGTTGAGACGCACCTTGCCACGCTCGACGAGGATCATGATGCTCGTGGCCGTGGCGACGACTTTTGTCAGACTCGCGACGTCGAAGATTGTGTCGGCCGTCATCGTCTCGCGCACTGGATCGACGGCCCGAGAACCATAACTCTTCTGCCAGATCATGCGGCCTTTGCGACCAACGAGAACGACCGCGCCCGGCAAACGCTGTTTCGCGATCTCATCGTTGATGACGGAATCCATCCGCGCCAAAGCCACGGACGACACAGACTCCGTTTCTGGTTTTGCGAGCCGGAGTTGCGCGAGCGCTGGTTGCGCAACCAGGAGAAGGATCAGTACGAGTCGCAGCATCTATTTAGTCGCCTTCAATTGAATCCCCGTTCCACGCGGATACAGCCCGGGCAGCGAAATCGGCAGCTTACCGGTAACGTCGATCTGGCCCATCATGGCGCGCGCGACTGCGTGTTGCAGGCTCTGCATGTCGCCGTACGCAACGACGTAGGTGCGCAAGGCCGGAAAATTTTGCAGCAGGTACGGATTGCCAAAACTGATTCCGATCGTCGGCTTCTTCGCCGCCAGCACATTGGCCAGGGCTTTAGCGCCGGATTCAGGTATACCAACACTCGACACCTGGCCCGAACGCACGCGACCGTACAACGAAGCAACCACGAGATCGGCAGCCAGCGCCCGCTCAATCGCTTTCTGCACTTCATGTTCACTCGATCGCTCGTCGAGCACCATAGTCTCTACGTTCAAACCGTTGCGATTGAGCCTGGACACGAACGGGTTGGCGATCCACGCGCGATCGTCGCCGTTCGTCACCGCGAGATTGAAGACTTTCGCGTCCGGCTTGAGATTTTTCAGCGGCAGCAGTTTGTCTTCGTCGCGCACCAGCGTGACCGCGCGTTCCGCGATTTCACCGGCGAGGTTCCAAACGTCTTTGCTGCTAACGACGCGATCGATCATGTCGACGGGAGTGAGGCGCTGTGCGACGAGTCCGAGATCGTACTTCGCGGCGAGTATCTTCCGCGCCGACTCCTCCACGCGCGTCTCACTGATGCGCCCGCTCTTCACCGCTTCGCGTACGCCGCGAAAAGCCGCGTCAACATCCGCGGGCTTGAGCAGCATGTCCGCGCCGGCTTCAAGCGCGCGCACCGCTGATTCCTCCGGAGTGAAATAGATCGTGAGCCCGCTCATGCTGAGCGCATCGGTGACGATCAGACCCGGAAACTTCAGATCGTTGCGCAGGATATTTCCCAGTACGGGCGACATGGTCGCGGGCATCGTTGCCTTCTCTCCGACGATCTCGCCTGCTTCATCAGTGTCGATGGGTTTTCCTTTGACGTTACGCGGCAAGGGCTTGATCGCGGTCGAGTCGATCTGCGGCAACGCGATGTGGCCCACCATTACCGAACCGACGCCTGCGTTTACCGATGCCTGAAACGGAACGAACTCCACGCGGTTAAGTCGTTCGCGACTGACGTTGATCTCAGGTAAGCCGCGATGTGAATCAACAGCCGTGTCGCCGTGGCCGGGAAAGTGTTTGGCGGTGGCGATCGCGCCCGCGGCTTGTGCGCCTTCCGTAAACGCGGCCGCAAACCGCGCGACGTCAGCCGGATCCTCGCCGTACGAACGGACGTTGATAACAGGATTCGCAGCGTTGTTGTTGACGTCGACTACGGGCGCGAAGATGTGTTGAATGCCGAGCGCACGTGCTTCACGTGCGGTGATCTCGCCCTGCCGGCGCGCGTAATCGGGATTGCCGGTGGCGGCGACCGCCATGTTCCACGGAAAGTTGACCGTGTCGTCGAAACGCATGCCCGCACCGGCCTCGAGATCCGCGGAGATCAACAGCGGGTATTTCGCCAACTGCTGCATCCGGTTCACGAGGATCACCGATTCATACACCGGTCCGCGAAAGAGAATAATGCCGCCCACCTTGTTGTTTTCGATGTGGTGCTTCAGCGCGCGATACGCATCCGAATCCTGGTTCAGAAACGTCGCATTGATGCCAACCGAGATTAGCTGACCAACCTTCTCTTCCAACGGCATGCGGCGCAGTTCTTCGTTGGCCCACTTAACGGCGGCGGACGTTGGTTCGCGCTTGAACGCCGCGACCTTCGGCGCTTTGACGAGCGCAGCTTCCTGCGGGCGCACCGGCAGGGCGGCCAGTGTGAGCAACAACAACGCCAACACGAAAGAAAGACAACGATTCAGTCTAAACCTCATTCAACCTTCCTCTTCCTGAGAACTCGAACCTCGCCTTAGTCTTCCTGAGAACTTGTTTTGAGTTCAAGCTTTAGCTTGTCTTTTGAAAAACAGCCTAAAGGCTGAACTCAAAACGCTAACTCAAAAACTCAACTAATCTTCAGTAGCCACCGCGGATGACAGTTCATCACGCATGTTCGCGGGGGCCGGTCGAAAAAGAAAACTCGCCAGCCAGGCCACCACAAATGTAATCGCACTGCCAAGCAACACATACCACGTCCACGCGATCTCCGGACGGCCAAAGAAAATGTAGAGCATCGCCGCGATGCTCGCGAGCATGCCGATCAACGCCGGCGGTTGACTGACGCGACGCAAAAACGTGCCGACGAGAAACACGCCGAGTATTGGTCCGTTGATCAAGGAAGCGATGGACAAAGCCTTGCCGAGCGCCGAGCCCGGTTGATTTCGCACCGCCAGCGCCACGCCAATCTGTACGACTCCCCAGATCAGGGTCAGCAGGTGCGAGACTTTCAGATAATGCTTATCACTGCGGCCCGAACGAAACGGCTTGTACAGATCGTTCACCGCGGTCGCGGCGATCGAGTTGAGCGACGACGACATCGCCGCCGCGAAGATCGCCGCCACTACCAGACCGGACAGTCCGCTCGGCATGTGTTTCGTGATGAAGTCGGGAAACACGCGATCGCCGCTCGCAAAAGGAAACGTCGCCGAACCAGCGGTCGCGTAAGCGGCATCAGTGAACGGATGATAGAACGCAAACAACAGCACACCGATAAACAGAAAGCCGATGAACTGGGCCAGCACGATCGCGCCACTCGTCAGCAGTGCGACGGTCGCGTGGCGTGGACGATCGGTGCAAAGGTAGCGTTGGACGAGATACTGATCGGTGCCGTGCGTGCTCATCGTCAGGAAACATCCGCCGATGAGGCCCGACCAAAACGTGTATGTTTTGGTGTAATCAAACGCGAAGTCGAACACTGAAAACTTGTCGAACTGACGCGCCAGCGCACTGGCCGCGGGCAGTCCGCCTTCGATCGAATTCGCCAGCACGACGGCCGCGGCAATCGCGCCCGCAATGTAGATTCCGAGTTGCACGACTTCGACCCAAATCACGGCTTCCATGCCGCCGAAGTAGGTGAAGATGATCATCGCCAGGCCGATCAGCACGATCGAGGCGACAGTGATCGTTTCCACGTTCGCCTCTGGTTGAAACGCCACGTAGACGGCGGCGAGCACGATCGCCGTCAGCAGGAGACGAATACCGTCAGCGATGTTGCGCATCACGACGAAAAGCGACGCCGCGAGCATCTTGATCTTGCCGCCAAAACGCCGGTCGAGCAGTTGGTAGACGGTCAGCAGTTCACCGCGGAAGTAAGACGGGATGAAGAGTATGGAAATGACGATGCGGCCCAGCAGGTAGCCGAAGACGAGTTGGAGAAACTGGAAATTGCCACCGCGCGCGAACGCGATTCCCGGAACGGAGATGAAAGTGATCGTCGAGGTTTCCGTTGCGACGATCGAGAAAGCAACCGCCCACCACGGCACGGATCGATCGCCGAGAAAATAGTCGGTGGTCGTCTTCTGCTTGCGTCCGAACCAGGTGCCAAAGAGCACAATCCCGATCAGGTAGCCGAAGATGATGATGACGTCGAGAGCTTTCATCTATGAAGCTTTGAGCCGCTGCACTGCATCGGGAATCTTCCAACCCGCAGCTTCGAGAGCCGCTGCTGCGTCGTGCTGATCGCGCCCGGTTTCCGCCATCACGATCCGCACGGCTCGATCGCGGAGTTTTACGTTGCGCGCCTGCAAGTTGGACATGCGATTGCCGCTCACGTATCCGAGCCCCACCATCGTCGCGGTCGAGATCATGTTGAGGACCATCTTCTGCGCTGTTCCCGCTTTGAGCCGGCTGGAACCGGTCAACACTTCTGGTCCAACAACCGGAACGATGCTCAGCTCAGCCGCACGCGTGATCGGCGAATCGGGAACACACGTCAGACCAACCGTGAAGGCGCCGAGCGAACGAGCATAACTTACTGCGCCGACTGTGTAAGGCGTTCGGCCCGACGCGGCGATACCCACGACCACGTCCTTACCCGTTAAATGTCGTTGCTGGAGATCAGCGCCACCCGCGTTTTCGTCGTCCTCCGATGCTTCAACCGCGCGATAACACGCGTCGTAACCACCGGCAATCACGCCCTGGACCAACTCCGGCGATACACCAAACGTCGGCGGACACTCCGAAGCATCAAGTACGCCGAGCCGTCCCGAGGTGCCGGTGCCGACGTAGTAAAGCTTTCCG
Organism: Pyrinomonadaceae bacterium; assembly: GCA_036276375.1. Lineage (GTDB taxonomy): Bacteria > Acidobacteriota > Blastocatellia > Pyrinomonadales > Pyrinomonadaceae > PSRF01. The sequence continues at coordinate 5,078 of DASUOZ010000539.1, forward strand.
CCTGCGCGTAACCTCGCGACAGTTTCATCGACCGCTTTGGCAACGTCATCAAGAACCTGCTGCACAGCCGCGGCCACCGTCGCGTCCTCCGCATTCATCAGTTCGACGATTTCGCGCGACGACTGAGAACTCAAATGCTGTGAACGTGGGTTTTCTTGTTCGGTGATCGGAAGCGCGCCGCCGGTTTCAGTACTCATCTGGGCTGTAAACTTGTGCCTTGTGTGCCTGTTTGTGGCTCAAACTGCGAGAGCAACATGATTGATGCGTTCACGCGCCATTCTAGCGGCAGCGACGGCCGGAGCGAAGTGCGGCGGCTCAAAATACGCTCGCGGCGCGACCTCGATCACCTCCACCCGCAATGGGTCGAGCATCAGATCGCCCGCCGAACGAAACACGCCGCCAACGTACGCAACCTGAAACCGCTCGCGCTCCATCTGCAAGTGGCGAATCACGGCCACTGCCGCCCGGCCCAGTTCGGTGCCGCCGTCCGCCACGATTTGCAGGGCCACCGGATCTCTTCGTTTCGCGGCGTCAACCACGTCGCGGCCGAAACCGGCAAGCCGTTCATTGGTGATCGACGGCGCGTAGATGGCCGTCGTCAGATCGTCCGGATCGGTGACGTGAAAGTAAGCCGCGGCTAATTCCGTCAAAAGCGTCGTTGGACCACGGCCGTCAGAAGCATACGCGACCGCACGCAAAGCACGTCGGGCCAGCCACGCGCCGCCTCCTTCATCGCCCGCGATCGGTCCCCAGCCACCGGCGCAAAAACGTTTGCTACGCGCGTTGATACCACAGCAAATTGAGCCTGTTCCAGCGATTACAACCAGTCCGGGCGCACCGGCGGTGGCCCCGTACAAAGCGATATGTGCGTCAGTGACGACTTCGATTTCACCGATACCGAGCGGCATCAGTGTCTCGCGCATCCGTTCGCGCAGCTCCCGCCGCCGCGCTCCCGCTAATCCTATTTGCGCCGCGATGAGATCTCCGCGCCGGAGTTTTGCGGCAGCGCACGCACTATCGATCGCCTCGCGCACGGCGGCCGCCGCTCCGGCAATACCTACTCGTAATGGATTGGATGGACCAGCGAGCCCTTCGCCGACCACGCGTTGCTGGGCATCCATGATCACGGCTTCGGTCTTTGTACCGCCGCCGTCGACACCCACCACCGAATTTTGCGTCTGCAAGCGTCTGGCGGGAGAAAGATCTGCTGTGCGTCGGTCTGTGCTCACAATCGGGGCTCGGCCGGGCCTGAAAACACCGGAAATTTTCCGACTATTCTAGGAGCCAGTGATTTATAATCCAAACTAAAAGATTTTATTATTCCGATAATCCATCTTGATATGTGGAGTCTGCTGTGGAAATTCGACAATTGAGGGCCTTCGTGGCCATTGCGGAAACCGGCACCTTTACGGCGGGGGCGCTGCGCGTGCACGTGACTCAGGCCGCCATCAGTATGCAGATCAGACAACTGGAGTCTGAAATCGGCGCGCGTGTGTTTGTCCGTGCGCCACGGCACGTGATTTTGACGGAAGCAGGTGAACAACTGCTGCGCCGCGCGCGACACATTCTGCGCGAGCACGACGCGGCGTTGGATGAGATCGCGGAATTGGCCGGCGCCGAACGCGGACGGCTGCGCATCGGAAGCGCGTCGGCCATGGTCCTCACCGAACAACTGCCGGCGATCCTGAAGGAGCTGCGCAAACAGCATCCGGCCGCGGAGATCTCCGTGACTTCAGGAACGAGCGAAGTGCTGGTGGACCAGATACTCGCCGGTGAAGTAGACATCGCCTTTGTTTCGCTTCCGGTCGACGTGCGCGGAATCAAGACCGAACGACTCAGTGAAGACCAACTCGTAGCGATCGCTTCGCCACGTCACAAACTCGCAAAGCAGCGCACGATCAGTGCTTACACCCTCGCGGGTGAACGGCTGATCCTCGGCGAGCGTGGCGGTAACACGCGCCGTTTGATCGATCAGTTTTTCGCGCAGGCGGGCGTGACGCTGCGCGTCGCAATGGAGTTGAGCCGCCAGCAGGCAATCAAGCGCATGGTTGAAGAAGACATGGGCGTGGGCATCGTGCCGCTGCAGTCAGTCAAGGAAGAAGTTGATAAAGGAAAACTGATTCGCTGGTGGATCGAGGGCGCCCAGATCAATTGG
>DASUOZ010000540.1:0-18597 GCA_036276375.1 Pyrinomonadaceae bacterium
GGACCACTCGACGCCGTCGCCGAAACGACCTTGCCGGTTTCGTCGAGCACCACATCGACCGTCACGACGCCCTGGGTCCTGCTTCGCTTGGCGGCGTCCGGATACAGCGGAGGCGGCAGCGAAAGCGCAGTACCGTTCAGCACGCCACCGGAGACGGGCTTCAGAATCGGACGCGGACCGGGAGTCGGCGGCGGTTCGTCGATATTGATAACCGGCACCTGCTGATTCGCAGCGACTGCCGGAGTCTTCACATCAAGCGGAGTAGCAGAGATTTTGGTAGCCGCGGCTGAAGCCGACGGCAGATCCGGAGCTATTGTCTGCTTGGGGTTGTTGCGACCCTTAGTCGTCTTCGGTTCGGATGTCGTCCGCGCCGCGTTGTTGGCAGCGACTGGAGCGACCGGTTGCGGAGCCGCTGCGGTATTCGTGGCCGGGCTGGCCGCCGCATTCGGTGTAGTTGCCGCCGCCGGCTGGACCGCCTTCATCATGTTCTCGTCGAGGTAATACATGATGGAGCGATAGGTCACCTCGGTAGGTTCGAAGGTGATACCGCGGCTGTCAACGACCGCTACCGACGTGATCATCTTGTTCCAGTTGCCGGCGAAATCGAACTCATATTTGTAGATTTCCTTGCTCAACAACGTGCCGTCCGGGTTGAGCAGGGTCATCTCACTGATGTTGCCCTTTTCGTCGTACTTGTAGACTTCTTTGCCTGTCAGCGTGGCGCCGGCGATAGGAAAATACTGGTTCTCAACCTTGTTGCCCTTGATGTCATAAGCCACGATTTCAACCAGCACGTGCTTGCCTTCGGCGAGTTTGCCGTCGGCGGAAGAGAGCTTGGCGAGTTCGGTGCGCACGCGCCGCACGGGGCCGGTTAAACCATCTCGGGATCTATCGGTTTCGACCGGGGCGGTTACTGCGGGGGTATTTCCGGCTTTAGCCGTAACGTTGGTCTGGGCGATTGCCGCGGGGGCAAAGACCAGCAGGCTAAGCATGAAGCAACTTAATCGAATCGACATTTTAAGCATTGTTTTCTCCCTAATTCGCTGAGGCAGGCAAAATTTGGAAAGATTTACGTGAGGCAGGCGGTCAACTCCCAGGTTCCGCCTCCGGCCTACTAAGCCAAAGCCATACTAACGAAGTTAAACTGCGTTTGTCTATAGGGATCTTAGTTTGTCGGTGCGGCTGGCGGTGAGTACCTCGCGGACCGCCTGGTAGACCTGCTGGACTGAGACCTGCCTGATTTCCGCGGCGCCGATGAGCCGGTGCTGGTCTCCGACCGGCGTGAAGTTGTTTGGCGTCGGCCGGTCCATGATGAAGACGACGGGAGTGCCGACGGCCGCCGCCGTGTGTGCCGGACCCGTATCGTTGGAAATAAAGAGGGTTAGCCGTGCCTGGGCGGAGACGAGTTGGGGAATGGTCAGACGGTCCCAGAAGATCGTCTGGGCGGGAAAGACGGTTCGCATCTGCGGCACCAACGGGCGTTCCTCGGGCCCGGCGAAGACGATGACACGGACGCCCTCGTTGCGGATCAGGTGATCCGCGACCTCCGCGAAGTGCTCGAGGGGCCAGCGGCGCGACTCGTTCCCCGCACCCGGAAAAAGACCCACCAATAATGTGCGGGAGTCGGCCTTCTCCTTCTTGAGTAGAGTCTCGACCGATTGATCCGCGGCGGGCGCGGTTTTTAGCACGGGCAGGCGCGGCGGGTTCTCAATTCCCAGCGGCTTGATCACGTCGAGGTAACGATCGACGGCGTGCGCGTGCTTTGCTTCGCGGGGCGGCCGGGGCTCAAAGTTCGCAAGGTAGTCGATTGACCGGCCGGGACGACGCGCATAGAGTCGACGTGGTGCGCCGGATAGAAAACCAAGCAGGTTCGTTTCCGAAAGGCTGTGAAGGTCGATGACGAAGTCGTACTTCGCCCGGCGTACGTCGCCGACGAATTTGAAGATGCGGCCGATGGAGACGAGCTTGACGCCGTCGCGCAGCGCGACCCGATCGACTTCCAGCACCTCGTCGCCGTAGCCCGAAAGCCGGACGATCTCGCCACCGGGTTTTCCGACTGCAATCGTGATTCGGGCCCGCGGAAAACGTCCACGAATGGCGCGCAACGCAGGCAAACTCAGAACCACGTCACCAAGCTGACCAAAGTCGATGACGAGTATGTTGCGCGGATCAAACGCCACGTAGCACTAACTCTCCCGCAAATCCCGTCCGGTCATCTCAACGGGTTTCTCCAGACCGAGCAATGCGAGCATCGTCGGCGCGACGTCTTCCAGCGCGCCGCCGTGGCGCAGCTTCATTCCGATCATTTCCTCGTCGATCAGATGAAACGGCACGGGATTGGTCGTGTGCGCCGTGTGCGGACTTCCGGTGAGGAGATCGATCATCTGTTCCGCGTTACCGTGATCGGCGGTGATAATCGCTGTACCGCGCGCTTCACGAATGCGCTTGTTGATCCAGCCAAGGCAGGTGTCGACGTACTGGCACGCTTCGATCGTTTTATCGAGCTTGCCTGTGTGGCCCACCATGTCGGGGTTGGCGAAGTTGATGACGAAAACATCCGTGTCGCCTTCATCGACGCCACGCAGCACTTTGTCGGTAACTTTGAACGCCGACATTTCCGGCTGTAGATCATACGTGGCGATCTTCGGCGACGGAACCAGCAACCGCCGCTCACATTCAAACTCCGTTTCCACACCACCGTTGAAGAAGTAAGTGACGTGCGCGTACTTCTCCGTTTCCGCGAGACGATAGTTGCGCACGCGCAGATTGCCCCAGACTTCCGCGAGCACGTTCCGATGATGGCGCGGCGGAAACGCGATCGGCAGAGCGAACGTCTGGTCGTACATCGTGAAGCAGACGAAGTCGACTTTCGGTCGATCGGATACGTCAAACTCGCTAAAGCCCCCGACAGCCAGCGCTCGCGTGAGCTGGCGCGCGCGATCGGGACGGAAGTTGAAAAAGATTACGGCGTCGCCCTCGTTAATCGTCGCCACCGGTTCCGCGTGTTCGCGCACGATAGAAATCGGCTCGACGAATTCGTCCGTAACGCCGCGCTCGTAAGACTGGCGAACGGCCGAAATCGGATCCCTGGACCGCTCGCCGGCGCCGCGGACCAGCAGATCGTACGCGCGTTTGGTACGTTCCCAACGCTTGTCGCGATCCATCGCGTAATAACGACCGACGACGGAGGCGATCTCACCGCAGCCGATCTCTTGAGTCTTCTTTTGTAGAGCGGCGAGATAGTTGACGGCCGAAGAAGGAGGCGTGTCGCGCCCGTCGAGAAAGCAGTGAATGTAGACGCGCTCGATTCCGCGATCCTTTGCCAGCTTCAGCAACGCATAAAGATGCGTCAACGACGAATGGACCTGGCCGTCGGAGCACAATCCCATCAGGTGCAGCGCGTTTCCGCGATTGCGGGCGCCTTCGATGTTGCTGACTAAAACCTTGTTTTGGAAAAACGCGCCACTCTCGATCTCGTGATCGACCAGCGAGACGTCCATGCGGATCACGCGTCCGGAGCCGATGTTCAGGTGGCCCACTTCCGAGTTTCCCATCACGCCGGCCGGCAGACCGACGCGAGAGCCGTGTGCTTCGAGCAGCGTCTGCGGGTACTTCTCGCAGAGATCGTCGTAGAAAGGTGTGGCGGCGAGCGCGATGGCGTTGCCGTCGCGTGCCGCGGAATAGCCCCAACCATCGATAATGATCAGCGCCAGCGGACCGCGTTTTTTACTCAAACGTCACCTCGATCTGATGAAATGCCCTCTTTCCGGGATAACGTGCGGCGCCACGCAGATCTTCTTCAATGCGCAGCAACTGGTTGTATTTCGCGATGCGATCCGTACGCGAGAGCGACCCGGTTTTGATCTGGCCGGCGTTGGTGGCTACGGCGAGGTCGGCGATGAATGGATCTTCAGTCTCGCCGGAACGATGCGAGATGATCGCGGTGCGTTTGTTTCGCTGGGCCAACTCGATGCAGTCGAGAGTCTCGGTGAGCGTACCGATCTGGTTGACCTTGATCAGGATCGAGTTGGCGACGCCGAGATCGATTCCTTTTTGCAGAAACTCCGTGTTGGTAACAAACAGATCGTCGCCTACTAACTGCACGCGGTTGCCGAGTTCATCTGTAAGTAACTTCCAACCATCCCAATCGCTCTCGCCCATCCCATCTTCAATCGAAATTATCGGGTACGTCTCGCACCAGGTTTTCCAATAGTTAACCATCTCCTCGCTTGTTAACTTTCTGCCGTCGCTTTTCTTAAAAACGTAAGCTCCGTTCTGATAAAACTCGCTCGCGGCCGGATCAAGCGCCAACAAAACGTCCGCGCCGGGTTTGTAACCGGCCGCGGTGATTGCTTCGACGACAGTTTCGATCGCTTCCTCATTCGAACGAAAATTCGGGGCAAACCCGCCCTCGTCACCAACGCTCGTCGCGTACTTTTTGCCCTTTAATATTTTTTTGAGCGTGTGAAAGATCTCGGTGCCGGTGCGCAACGCTTCAGTAAAAGTCGCCGCGCCAACCGGAACAACCATGAATTCCTGAAAGTCGACATTGTTATCAGCGTGCGCGCCGCCGTTGATAATGTTCATCATCGGCACCGGCAACGTGCGCGAGTTTGGACCACCGAGATACCGATACAGCGGCAACTCCTGATGCAGCGCCGCCGCGCGCGCGGTGGCCAGCGACACTGCCAGCAACGCGTTCGCGCCGAGCCGGGATTTTGTTTTCGTGCCGTCGAGATCGATCAAAGCGCGATCGACTTCGGCTTGATCGAGTGCGTCGAATCCTTCAAGCGCTGGAGCGATCACTTCGTTGACGTTGTGGACGGCCTGCAACACGCCTTTTCCGCCATAACGCTGCTCGTCGCCGTCGCGCAGTTCGACGGCCTCATTCTCACCGGTCGAGGCGCCTGAAGGCACCGCGGCGCGTCCCATTTCACCGTCAGACAGAACGACTTCTGCTTCGACCGTCGGATTGCCGCGCGAGTCGAGTATTTCACGCGCCTGAACGTGCTCGATCCAACTCATCGTTTGCTACCCCTTCTCCGTTAGTTTCAAGAATCTCCAGCTTAACGCGCATCACGCGACGCTTCTCAACGCGCTCGACGTTAAAAACGAGTCCATCATAAGTCACCACTTCGCCGGGCTTCAGCACGTGGCCTGCTTCAGTCATCAGAAAACCGCCGATCGTTGTGTAGGTCTCCGACTCCGGAACAGAAGTTTTCAAACGCCGGTTCAGATCGCGCACTGCCAAACCACCCGTTAACACAAACGTGCGGTTGTCGACTTCCGTGATCTGCTCGTTCACTTCCTCGTCATGTTCATCGGAGATGTCGCCGACAATCTCCTCGAGCAGGTCTTCGAGCGTGATGATGCCTTCGAGTCCGCCGTGCTCGTCGACAACGAACCCGAAGTGCATTTTTGCTTTCTGCATCTGCCGCAGGACGTGTTCCAGCCGCGCAGTATCGACGACGTACAGCGGCGGCTGGAGCACGTCTTCCAGTTTGAACTTCTCCGGATGCAGCAGGTACGGCATCACGTCCTTGCTGTGAATGAATCCGATCACATCGTCGAACGACTCGCGATAGACGGGCAAACGCGAATAGCGGTGCTGATCGAAAGCTTTGGTGATCTCTGCGAGCGAGCAGGTGTTGGGGATCGCGGCCATTTCGGTCCGCGGCACCATCGCCTCGCGCACGACAGTGTCGGAAAACTCAAACACACGATGAATCAAGCGGCGTTCTTCGGCGCGCAGGTGTCCGCTCTCGCGCGAGATATCGACCAGTCGTCGTAGTTCGTCTTCCGTATAAGTCGAAGCGTGTTCGGCGGTGGCCTTGATGCCGACGAGCTGCACCGTGCGCACACTCGCCCAATCGAGCGCGCGGATCGGCAAACTGAATATCTTGTAGAACAGTTGCAACGGTAACGCGATGGCTAACGCAACTCTTTCGGCCAGCGCCAGACCCATTAACTTCGGCGCCTGTTCGCCGAGCACGATGTGCAACGAAGTGATGATCGAGAACGCGATTACAAACGCGATCGAATGGCGCCAGGTGTCTGAAAGACGTCCTGAAAGCGGTCCTTCTAAAAGCCGTGCGATGGCGGGTTCACCAATCCAGCCGAGAGCGAGCGAGGCGAGTGTGATTCCGAGTTGGCATGCCGAGAGATACGAGTTGAGATTCTTCAACAGATCCAGCAACCGCTTTGCGCTGCGGCTGCCGGCCGCGGCGAGCGTCTCGATGCGCGAAGAACGGACACCGACGAGCGCAAATTCGGCGGCGACAAAGAAGCCGTTTGCGCCCACGAGCAGCAGCACAGAAAACAGTTTTACGAGGGTAGCGCTGATGGTGGTGTGGGGAAGGGTCGCTTCGCCTTGAGCGAACAGTAAAACGAGCCAGTTACTTGGTAGTTCGTCCATTCCCAGGTAGGCGAGTAAGGATCGCCCGTCGATACAGTTCTCCTAGTCTTCTTTTGAGGACGTGAATGATAGCACGAGAGCGCGCGCATCACGACCACACAGACCTCAGGCTGGGTATGAAGGTACCACCGACCAGGTCGGTGGGATTCTGATACTCCGACGCACACACCCGTAGCTATTGCTGGGCGTTTCAGTGGCAGTGGCGTTTATTCGTAACAGTTAACTAATGGCCGGCAGCGGCTCCAGCTGCACGGGTTCGGACAGGGCGCCGGTCGTGTTTGGCACGGGCGCGAGCGAGTGCCTGGTCGACGCGAGGTTCGATATTGCACTCGGGTTGGCGGCAAACTGCGGCCAACTCTGAGACCACCAGATAACGTGAACGTTCGAGCATGCGTTGCTCGCGAAAAGAGAGTGGTTTGAGCGTACTGAGATAAGTCAAGTGTTTCAGCACCTCGGCCACTTCAAAAATGTCGCCGGTGCGCATCTTTTCTGAGAATTCTTTGAAGCGATCCTTCCAATCGTTAGCGGGGGAGGAAAAATCATCTGCTAGTGCCTTAAACAGCATGTCACACTCACCCGATGAGATTGGGGCTCGCAGACCAACTTCTGAAGCATTTGAAACCGGAACTAAGACCAGGGAGTTGTTAGCAGCAAGACGAAGCGTATAGAAAGGTAAGAGAGTAGCGCCTATCTGCTTCTGTTCTATTTGCTCGATGGTCCCGATTCCATGATTCGGGTAAACGACTTTCTGGCCGACTTTGAAGCCCACCATGCACCTCCATCGATTTGAAACATCAGACTGCGCCGCACGCGCAGGCTTGGGGAATTTAAAACGAGTGACGCGGGTTGCGTCGGAAGCCCTGTTTGGTAAGTAGTTGAAGTCTAGCAAGCGATCTTGCGAAGCGTCAACCCGAATAGCTCGTGGTTCGACTTCCAGCCGTTATATGAATTACTACTTGATTGCCAGTTCGTAGTCGGTGAGATTTTGGCAAGGCTTGAGCTCCAGATTTGTCTTCTGAGACTCGGCTGCGCGGCGCAGTTTTGCCCGTGTTTCCGCCGACTCCGGCAGCCGGAGTTTGACGAGCGTGTTTGTCTGCGCGTCGAGCGGTTGCACCAGCGCGAGGTATCGACCGGGGGCTAAATTGTTGAGCGCAAACGCGCCATCGGCCTCTGGCGCGGCCATGAAATAGCGCAGCACGTCGGCAGCCTTTTCCTTTTCGGCAGGAACCAGATAAACACCAAAACCCGACTGTATATCGGCGTTGTCCACCGGTTTTAAACGACCGCGAATCGAGGCGGCGCCTGCCGCGAGAGTGATCGTAAGATTCGAGATTTGATCGCCGAGTTTCAGTGTCGTCCAATTTGCCGCCGGATCGATCTTGGGTGTGGCGGGAATGTTGATCGAGCTCACAAACCAGTAACGCGCATAGAACCGCGGGTCGGGCAGGTAACGACCGGGCGAGAGATTTCGGAGCGCAAAACTGCCATTCGCATCCGGCGAAACCGCACTGGGTGTCATGCGCCAGAACGGAAGATTTTCCGTCTCCACACTGTCCTTATCCGGCCGCTGGAGAGTTACGACCATTTCGGCAAACGCCGGTCGACGCTTGCCCTCACACGCAGGGGCTTTTGAAGGTTCAAGAACGACGCGACCCGTAATTGAGCCAAGCGGCCGTGGTATCAACTCCAAACCAGTCACATCAGCTCCCTTGACGACGACGCGCTTGGGCTCGGATATCAGGAAGTCCGGTTGCTGGCCCGACGGTGGCGGCGACATTATTTCCGTTCCCGTGATGTCGTATTCACCGTCCGCGATTCCGGAAAACTCAAAACCACGAGTACCCGGCATCTGGTACGCAGTTGCGATCAGAAGCGAACTGCCCACCGCCAGCAAAGAAATTGACCCGTTGCTGGTGCCCGTCATCTTCATCGAGCCACTGATGACGTGCCCTGGCTCACCTCGATAACGAATATCGGCATTGATCTCTTCGCCGGGCCGTATGGTTATTTCCGCTGCACTGTCACGGTTCGACGATGGCGAGTAGGTTGGGAGATCTGAATCATAACGATTGAGTACAAACCTTTGGGTGTTAATCGCTCCGCCCGCGCTAATCAAATACGTCCCGCCAGCCAAACCAAAAAGACGGTAGATGCCGCGATCGTCGGTAGTTCGCTCGAACTGCGCAGCAGCACCACTGCGAGGAGTTTCTCCTTTTGCATTGCGAACCATGATCGCGCGAACACCTACGCCGATAACGGGTTCTCCGGCGCCATTCGTTACGGTGCCTGTGATCACTCCTCCGTGCACCATTTCGATTCTTACCGTGTCGCCAATGCGGTAATGGTTGAAAGGCCAGACGGCGTCGGTCGGTTGCGTTACGTATGCCGGCAATGCGGCCGAAACGAAGTAGAGCCCGGCGCCGAGCCCATCGACACGAAAATTTCCTTCCGCATCGGTGAGCGCCGTACGTCCGCTGGCACCGAAATCTCTGACGAATACGCGCACGCCCGGCAGTGGTTGTCCACCTTCATTAACAACCGAACCATTAATACTGCCGACGGTCGATTCTTCAGTGACGGCCGGCGCGGCCACACCGGAACCCTGCGGTCGTGTTTGCGCCAGCGCGCAAGCGCAGCAGACAAGAATAAGGGAGAGTGACAGCGCGTCGAGTCTTCGTTTAGTTCGCATCGGGTTATTGATGATTCGCCATCGTTGCGAGATCGATCGTGATCGTCAATTCAGTGACGCCGCCTTCGGAAATACTAACCTCCCGCTTAATTTGCCTGGGCAGCCTCACGTTTCCGCCGCTAATGTTGGCCGTAAGCTCATAGTTACCTGGCGCCATTCCGTCCATTAAAAAGAAGCCGCGTTCATCAACCTGTGGAAACCGCAGAAACGGAGCGTTCTCCGCTATTTTTCTTATTTGCAGAAAGACACGCGCGCCCGGAGGCAACGGTCCATTTTCTATCTTGACGGTACCGCGAAGAACCGCAGTGCCGTAAGCGATAAAGACCTTCACGCCGGTTACCTGTTCGCCGTCTTTGACATCGACACGCGGCATGCCGATTCCATCGCGTTCGATGCGCGTGATCGAAAGGCCTTTCGGCGGATACGGGTTTGCCGTTCCACTGATCGAAAAATTGACCGCGCCACGCGGGAATCCAGCTAAACGAAAACTACCGTCGGCCGCGATCGGCGACGCGGTGGAGTTGCCAAAACCCGGCCTGCCCTGCACGTAACCCCGCAAAATCGTTTCGCGCAGCAAACGCTGGGCGGTCTTGTCCTGGCTTTCGAGAACCACTACGCCCGAAACGACGGCGCCTCTGACAACTTTGACGATCACACCGGTTACGTCCTGATCGACGATTTCAAACGTTGCCGATTCCACTCGCATATCCGAGCCCTCACCGGAGAACATCATCGTGCTGTACTTCCCGGGAATCAGGCCCTCAATAACGAAATCACCCCGGGCGTTTACTACGGCGACGGTGTTAACAAACTCAAAGTTTTGCGAACCAGGCACACCACGCTGCAAACCAAAACGGATGTTGGGCACGGCCACGCCGTCGCTGTTTAGTACTCGTCCGCTCACAGAGAAGCTCTGCACCGGGCGTCCGAGCAGTACGTCGATGTCTTTCGTTTCGCTTCCCTCCGTAACCTCGATGACGGATGCTTTGGCAGGATCGGTAACATCCGGATGAAATACCTGTCTGTAACTGGATTGACCCGGTGAGAATGCGCCGTAGCCTTGTTCACCACGCCCCGCTCCGACTTTATAGCGTCCGGGCAAGATCCCGTAGATTCGATAGATGCCGCGATCGTCTGTGAGCGCAGTCATGGCCGGAAAGGGCCGCTGCTGCGGGTTAAACCGCTCAATGGTAGCCAGGTCGTAGACTTCTACCTGATGTAGAATTACGGGACGTCCGTCGCCATCGGTGAGTTTGCCCGTAATCACACCACCACGAACGAGTGAGAAGTTTATGTTCTCGACGTTTTCGTCTTCGCTCACCACAACGATTTTCCGGTCGGCCCTATCAGCGGGGATGTAGGCGGGTGCGGTGACTAAAAGCTGATAGGTTCCGCCCGCAACGTTTGCGATGCGATAGATTCCGTCTGCGTCGGTGACCGCTCTCGTGAATGGTTCGTAAGAGCTCATTATCTCGGTGCCGCGTATCCCGACCATGACGCCCGGGGCCGGTTTGTCTTTGATCGTGATGCGGCCGGAGATGGAACCACGCGGAGTTTTGACCGGCGGTTTGCCGGGTGACTGGGCAAACAATGAACTGGCGAAGCAAACACACGTTATCAAGGCGGGCAAAACACTGCGAGCGGAGGATCTCATTCAGCTGCTCCTTTGAACTGGTGGGCCGCCGCATCATAGCGCAGGTTGGTCTACGTGGAAAGCACTTGTTAGGCGCAGTCAAGTACCACCAACTTCGTTGGTGGGATTCTGATACCCAACCTCTGGGCGCAAAACCAAATTATCTCGGTTGTCAGCTTTAAGATTCTACTGTTAGGATCGCGCCTCATGGCTCATCTCAAGATCACCGATGCCAGTGGCCGTCAGTGGCAATTCTCTTTTGCGCCACAGACCGCCTGCACGATTGGCCGCGCCCCGGATAATGCGATCGTTTTGGATGATCCACGCGCCTCGCGCTATCACGCGCACATCAACCAGGCCGAGAACGGCACGTTTATGATCGTCGACGGCGCGGTAATTAACAACCAGCTTCGCCGCAGTGCGAATAAAGTCTTCATCAACGGCGAACCGCGTTTCGAACAGCAACTCAAAAATGGCGACCGCATAACGATCGGCGCCAGCACGTTGCGTTTTGAACAACCGGCCGAAGAACGCACCACGGACGTTCGTTACGACGACAAACCACTCGGTCACACGCAACTGCTCATCTCCGCAAACGACGTGATGTCCACCGTGCTGCGGTCCAAAGAAGAAGTTGCGTCGACAGCGCAACGCGACAAAGTTCTCGAAGCACTGCAACGCAAGGCAAACATTCTCAGCGCGCTTTACGAAATGAGTAAGACGCTCGGCTCCGTCTTCGATCTGAATGCCATCTTCGACAAAGCCACTGACATCATCTTCCGCTCGACACCCGCCGATCGCGTAGTTGCGTTGCTCGCCGAAGGCGAAAACAACGGCGACGTTAACCTGTCGCCCATCGCGGTGCGTGCGCGCGACAATAAACTCGAAGCACACGCGCGCAAACTTTCCATCGGCCGCACTATCACCCGCAAAGTGATGAAGGATCGCGTCGCCCTGCTTTCGCAGGACGCAGCGTCCGACGAACAGTTTGCCGGCGTGGATTCGATCGTCTCGCAAGGTGTGCGCTCAACGATCTGTGCGCCACTCGCCGCGGAGACGCGCGTGCACGGCGCGCTCTACGCGGACCGTCTGGATCCATTCGCCGCATTCAAGCCCGACGACCTCGAACTGATCAGCGCCGTCGCCGCGCAAACGGCGATCGCCGTCGAAAACGCCCGCGCGCACGAACGACTCGCGCGCGAGGAAGTCGCACGCGCAAACTACAGCCGGTTCCTGCCGGAATACGTCGTCAAGCAGATGCTGGAGAACCCCGACTCGTTCAAGCTCGGCGGCGCGAGCCAGATCATCACGGTCCTCTTTGCCGACATCCGCGGCTTCACCCGCATCTCCGAACACGCGCCCCCGGAAAAGATCGTGGGCCTGCTGAACCGCTACTTCTCGGCCATGACCGAAATTATTTTTGCCCACGGCGGAACGCTCGATAAATATCTCGGCGATGGTCTAATGGCCCTATTTGGTGCGCCAACAGCCACGCCAGATGACGCATCCAATGCTTTGAACGCGGCCGTGGCGATGCAGCGCCGCCTGTTGGGCATCAATCGCGAGCTCCACGAGGAAGGTTTTCCCGAGATCGGCGTCGGCATGGGCCTGCACACGGGCGAAGCAGTCGTCGGGTACATCGGTTCGGACCGCCGTTCGGAATACACAGCGATCGGCGATACGGTCAACACGTCGTCGCGGCTCGAATCAAACGCACTCGGGGGAGAAATTTTGCTTAGTGATGCGACGGCGAAAGCCGCGCATAGTCGTTATAAGTTAAAGCCACGTGAACCGATCATGGTCAAGAACAGGCAACAGCCTGTCGTGCTGTGGGAGGTTGACTGGCAAAAGGCAAGCGGGTCGTGGTGAAGCTTGAATAGATCCCTAAAGCCTCACTGAACCAACAGGATCTATGGGTTTTGTTTTATGTCGTTCATAGGTAAGACCGGGCATTTCCTCGGACTTGGCGCATTGCGCAATTTCGTCTCCGATTCCATGGCCATCGATATGGGTTCGGCGAGCACGCTCATAGCCGTGCGCGGCCGTGGTGTGGTCGTCGACGAACCATCCGTTGTCGCCGTCAACAAAATCACCGGCGAAGTCATCGCTTTCGGCAACGAAGCCCACAAGATGCAGGGACGCGAAGCACGTGACGTGACCGTGATCGCTCCGCTTGTTGACGGCGTCGTGGCTGACTTCGAACGAACGCGAGTGATGCTCGACCACTTCGTGCGCCAGGCGCGCAGCGGTCTGTCGCATTTCAGCCGCCGCGCTATCATGAGCGTGATTTCGGAAGTGACGCAGGTCGAGCAACGTGCGCTGTTGGCCGCCGCTGAAGAGGCGCGCATTACTCGCGTGTACATGATCGAAGAAGGCCAGGCGGCCGCGATTGGCGCCGGCGTTGCCCTCGGTGACGAGCACGCCGCGGCGGTGGTCGACATCGGCGGCGGTACGACGAACGTCGCCGCCATCATCAGCGGATCCGTAATCGCCTCGCGTGCCGAACGAATCGGCAGTGGCGATATCGATTTGGCGATCATGGACCGTCTGCGTCGTCATCGCGGGTTGACCATCGGTGTGCAGACGGCCGAAAAGTTGAAACTGGCGCTCAGCTCCGCGATCGAGCCTGAAAATCCAAACAAGAAGCTCAACGTGCGTGGACGTGACGTGCAAACCGGCAGTCCGGGCGCGGTCGATATCACGGCGGCGGAAATTTATGCGATCACGATGCCGATCATTCGGCGCATCGGCGAGGAAGTGCGCTTGATGCTGACTGAGCTCGCGCCTGAAGTAGCGGGCGATATTTACGAGCGTGGCTTGATACTGACCGGTGGTGGCGCGCAGTTGGAAGGTCTGCCGCAGTACCTCCAACGAGAGCTCGATCTGGTTGTTAAGGTCGCTGAGGATCCCCGCTTTGCGATCGTGCGCGGCCTGGCCCAACTTTACGAAGAGCCGCTGCTGCTCCGGCGCGTCGCCCGCACGGAACCGCATCCATTGCTGGACACTGAGGCCACAGCTTTCGAGACTTAAGTTGGCGTTTAGCGACTTTTACAAACGACAAATCACGGTGGCGCGCATCTTCGGAATTCCGGTGCGCTTTGATTACCGCTGGTTTGTCGTCTTCCTGTTGAGCGTATGGCTGATCGCTGTGAACCTCACTCGTGGCGGCATGTTTGTCGGCTCGTACCGCCTCGAGGCGGTGAGCACCGCGACGGCGTGGATCCTCGGCATCGTCACTACACTCGGTCTGTTCCTTTCTGTCCTGGCCCACGAACTCTCACACGCGTTCATGGCCCGCGCCGAAGGAATCGAAATCGAAGAAATCGTATTGCACCCGTTTGGCGGACTCGCGCGCCTGCGCAACGAGCCGGAGAGCCCGCGTGCGGAATTCCGCATCGCCATCGCCGGACCAGCCGCGAGTTTCTTTATCGGCGTCATCACGTTTGTGTTGCTGCTGCCGACGATGCGCTCGGGCTACACGATTGTCGCCGGAGTGTTACTGCTGCTCTCCGCCGGCAATATTCTGCTCGCCATCTTCAATCTGTTTCCGGGTTATCCGCTGGACGGCGGCCGCGTCATGCGCGCGATTCTCTGGCGCCGCACCGGCGACATTCGTCAGGCCACCAGGCTCGCGGGGATCTGCGGCATGTTGATCGCGGCCGTACTAATCATCTTCGGCGTCTACATGGCCATCGCGCCAACCTTTCGTTCCTACTTCATGGGCTTCTGGTCTGTGCTCGTCGGTGTTTTTCTTTTCGACGCGGCTTACAGCGTCGTTAAGCACGTGCGCGTGCGCTTGCAGAACATCGTTCGCGAGGCGATGTCGGCGCCTTTCTCGATCGAACCGGACCTATTAATTAGCAACTTGATCGACTCCGTTCTGCCGATGCATCGCCAGGTCGCGTTTCCGGTTGCTCATGACCAGCAACTGCATGGCATGTTGTCGCTGGAAGATCTGAAAACCTTGCCGCGTGAACGCTGGCACATTACCCGGGCCCGCGACGTAATGCGGCCGATTGCCCCTCGATTCTTCGTCGAACCTACAGCCACCCTCGATTACGCCCGCGAGCTCATGAAACGCAACGGCATCGGCTCGCTCGCCGTTGTCGGCAAAAATGGCGAACTTGTCGGGTTTCTGCAAAGCGGTAAATTCAAACGTAAAAAACGCTAAAATCCATCCGCAGATCACGCCGAGGAAGGCACCACCGTAAAGCAATAAACAAACTCTCTGTGTAATCTGTGGATGGCTTGGTAGTCAGATTGCCAGCCCCGCGCTTTTTCGCGATAATCCGGACGGAGCTTTCATTCTCAGTTGATCATGGAGCCCAAACTAAGTTGCTGTCGCCACAAGCATCAGGTGCCCACAAAATTGATAACACGAGATGTTACTGCTACTGCCATACACCGAGTATCTGAGACGAGTCGTTGAGCCGCGCAATCTCGCGGACATCGTCTTCGTCTTTTTGCTCGTGTATGCAGTCTTGAAACTCCTGCGCGGCACACGCGCCGCGCCCATGGCCGCCGGCATCGCCGCTCTCATTTTTCTCTACTGGCTTTCAATCAAACAGGATCTCGCCACGCTGGAGTTCGTGCTCAGCAACGGACTGCTCTACATCGGTATCGCCATCATCGTGCTGTTTCAATCAGAAATCCGCCAGGCGCTCATTACCTTTGGCAATCGTTTTCGGATGCCGTTCTCGCGTCACCGCGGACAGTTTGGCGAGGGCGTTTACGACGAAGTGATCCTTGCGGCAACCACGCTGGCTTCAACAAAAACGGGCGCGCTGATCGTGATCGAAAGAAACGTGGGGCTAAAGAACGTGATCGACGGCGGCGTGCAACTCGACGCGGAACTCAGTTACGACCTGCTCTTGAGTATCTTCAACACGGCGAGCCCGTTACACGACGGCGCGGTCGTCATTCGGCGCCATCGCATCGCCGCGGCTTCGTGCTTCCTACCGTTGACGCTCAATCCGCGTCTCTCGCGCGACCTCGGTACGCGGCATCGCGCGGCAATCGGCGTGACTGAAGACACCGATGCGGTTGCGGTCGTGGTTTCCGAAGAAACCGGCCTGCTTTCGTTCGTGCAAAAGGGCGACATCCGGCGAGGTCTGGACGCGACGCGGCTGCGCGAAGCCATCCTGGAAGCACTCGGCCTGCTGCCAAAAAAACAGAAGGAACTACAGAAAGCGGCTGAACAGGACGCGGAAGAAATCGCCCCTGTCTGAGCGTTATGCCATTTCAAGACGTCGACGACATAACCGAGACGACAGTGCCCGCACCGGCGCCGAGCCGTTTGGACAAGCTGGTGCGCCGAATCTTTATTGAAGACTGGAGTCTCAAACTTCTCTCACTCGCGATCGCGCTCGTGCTCTGGCTGCTCGTGACCGGACAGAATCAACCCGTCACCGCCCACGTCAGCGTTCAGCTCAATTTCATTCGACCGCCGGCACTCGAGATCAGCAACGATCCGCCGCGCACGGTCGACGTGATGCTCACCGGCAGTAGAAATAAATTAGACGACCTGACGACACTCGATCTCGTGGCGACCGTAGACATCAGCGATCAGCGTGCGGGTGAGCGAGTGTTGCGCCTGGCCGACAAAGCTCAGATCTCTCTGCCGCAGGGTGTAAAGGTCGACGGTTTTCAACCGAGTGCGGTGCCGGTTCGTCTCGAGCCGATCATTGAGCGGCAGGTCCCGATCGAACCGAAACTGGAAGGCACACCGGCCGATGGATATGAAGTCTATTCTGTTCGTCCAAACAAAGGATCGGTGACGCTGCGCGGGCCGGAGAGTCGCATGGTTGCGTTGCCGAAAGTGGTCACGGAAACGATTTGGCTTGGCGGGCACAAGGAGAGTTTCACGGCCACGAACGTCGCGATCGATGTACCGGACCCGAAAGTGGATTTGCTGGATCCGGTCGTGAATGTGGAAATCGAGATCGGTGAGCGGCGGGTTGAGAGAAGTGTGTCGGGTGTTGTGGTAACCGGTGCTGACGGCAGTCGCATGCATCCAGCGAGTGCGTCGGTGACCGTGCTTGGGCCATCGAGTATGGTTGAGTCGTTGAAGCCGGAGGATCTGAAAGTGGTGGTCGACGGCAATGGGCCAAAGCTTCAGTTGCCGCCGGCGTTAAATGGAAAAGTTCGTATGAAGTTGATTCAGCCGGGCAAGTTTCTCCCTAACAACTAATGAAGGCTCTTTTCGGAACCGACGGTATTCGCGGCGAGGCCGGGCGTTTTCCACTCGACGCGCCAACAGTCAAAACAATCGGATTTTCGCTGGCAAGCCACCTTGCCGAAACAATCGCAGAACCAGTCGTCGTCATTGGCAGAGACACGCGCGAATCGGGCGAGTGGCTCGAACAGGCGCTGATTGAAGGCGCTTCACATGCGAGCGTGAAATGCCTGCCGGCCGGCGTGATCACGACGCCGGGCGTCGCCTACCTGACTCGTCATTTGAAAGCGCACGCGGGAGTGGTGATCAGCGCGTCACACAATCCGTATCAGGATAACGGCATCAAGATCTTCTCCCCGTCTGGCCAGAAGATCGATGATGCCTTAGAGCGTCAAATCGAGAGCGACATACACAAGGGATTTAGGGCCATTGAAAACGGATTCGGCGCCTCACCCGAGGGAGACTATAAAAATCCCTCCCCCGATATCTCGGCTGGCTTACGCAACGATTACCTGAACTTTCTTATTACCGAGATCGGCAAAGATCTTTCGTTGCGAGGCCTGACGATGGCCGTCGACTGCGCCAACGGCGCCAGTACCGATTTCGCTCCAAAACTATTCGAAACTCTCGGCGCGCGCGTCATCGCAATCAACGCCAACCCGGACGGTCGAAATATCAATCTCAACTCCGGCTCGCTGCATATCGAATCACTCGTGGAAGCCGTTGCGAGAGAGAAAGCCGATGTCGGTGTGGCTTTCGACGGCGACGCCGATCGCGCCCTCTTCGTCGACGAAAAGGGCGGCTTCGTTGACGGCGACGCCACGCTCTGGGTCCTCGCCAATCACCTCCGCGCACACGGACAGTTGAAAGACGACACAGTGGTCGCGACGGTTATGAGTAATGTCGGTCTCGAAGTCGCGTTTCGTGCCACCGGAATCAAACTTGTGCGCACCGATGTCGGCGATAAGTATGTGCTGGACGAGCTGTTGAGCCGCGGTGCCAGCCTGGGCGGCGAGCAGTCGGGACACATCATTCTCCCGGCGCTGAGCCTTGCCGGCGACGGCATGATCACCGCCCTCTGTCTGCTCCGGGCTCTTCGGGAAACTGGCAAGACGCTCACCGAAGCGACCGCCGGTTTTCAGCAATACCCGCAAATCCTCGTGAACGTTCGCGTCCGCGAGAAACTGCCGTTTGACGAGCTTCCCTCGGTCGACGCGGAGGTACGAGCCGTGGAGGAACGGCTCTCGCACAAAGGACGGCTGCTGCTCCGCTATTCGGGAACGGAGCCGCTCGCCCGCGTGATGATCGAAGGGGAGAAACAGTTTGAGATCGAGGACTTCGCCAACCGGATCGCCGTGGCGATCAAGCGAGAGATTGGCGCCTGAGTTTGGGTTCGTCCTGAAATTTCTACACGGCGACCCGAGAAATTTCTACACCCTGCGCCGTTCGATCGACCTCGCCTCAGTGACTTCACGCCGTCTGCTTAGACTTTTTCTCAGTAATCCGACTTAGTTCATTGGTCGCGAAAAAGACTGTTGCACGGCACGGGCACTGCGAGGTCTATTGTGGGGCAAGAGAGACGGTTGGTGGATCCTCCGTCTCAAGTGGTTGCTGGGGTGAGGACAGTAACCACGAATATGGATGGGCGCGACGCACTCCCACGTATGTCGCGCCCATTCGCTTTT
>DASUOZ010000541.1:0-2545 GCA_036276375.1 Pyrinomonadaceae bacterium
GACATCTTCTGCACGCCGTCAGTACCTTCCAACAGCGGCATGACCATCGCGACCTGCGATTCCTGCCCGTACTCACGTTGCAGATTGCGGCCCATCAGCAGGTTGAACTTCTGATCGGTGCCGCCGAGCTCGACGTCTGCCTCCAACGCAACCGAGTCCAAGGCCATCACGAGCGGGTACATCACTTCGTGCAACGCGAGTGGACGATTCTCCTGCAGTCGTTGCTGGAAGTCGTCGCGTTCGAGAATCTGTCGGACAGTGACGTGTGACGCGAGCCGCAGAAAGCCGGCCGAGCCGAGTGTGTCCATCCATCGCGAATTGAAGTCGATGACAGTCTTGTCCGGATCGAGCAGTTTGAAGATCTGCTGCTTGTAAGTTTCGGCGTTGGCGTCGATCTCGTCTCGTGTGAGTTGCGGCCGTGTCGCGCTCTTGCCTGAGGGATCGCCGATCATTCCCGTGAAGTCACCGATGAGAAAGATTGCCGTGTGGCCCAGCTCCTGAAACGCGCGCAGCTTGCGAATCACGACGGTATGGCCCAGATGTATGTCGGGCGCAGTCGGATCGGCGCCGAGTTTCACGCGCAGCGGCCGGCCGGTTTTTGCAGACTTTTCCAGCTTCTCGCGCAGCTCGGCTTCGCGGATGATTTCGATGGTCCCTTTAGCGAGGTATGAGAGTTGTTCGTCAATGGTCATGATCGTTTGTTGGGCCTGCATAATCACCTCCCCGCGCGATAGTAGCTGATCTGTTCTGCGGTGCGCTATCCTCAGAATTATGGTTACCGAGACCGCACCAGAGCTGATTCGCGATCCCACCAGCGCGCTGGAAGACTGCCGCCTCGCGTTCGTCGGTTGCGGCGTGATGGCCGAGGCGATGATTGCCGGACTGCTCCGTAAGAAACTGATCAGCCCCGACAACGTGGTCGGGAGCCATCCGCGTTTGGCGCGTCGCGAAGAGTTACACGTGAAGTACGGCATTGAGATGTTTGAGCACAACCGCGATGCGGTGCTCGCAGCCGCGCCTGACGCAACGCAGTCCGGCGCGATGGCCATACTCGCGGTGAAACCGCAGCGGTTAGCGAAGGTGCTCGCCGAGTTGAAAGGTTCGATTCATCCTGACCAGCTTGTCGTTTCCATCGTGGCGGGCGCGAAGATGCAAACGATCACAGACGAACTGTTACACGCAGCGGTGGTGCGCACGATGCCCAACACGCCGGCGCAGATTGGCGAAGGCGTCACCGCGTGGACCGCGAGCCCCGCAGTGAGTGAGCAACAGGAAACGCAGGTCCGTGCGCTTTTGGAAGCACTCGGCAAAACCGTTCACGTAGAGAACGAACGCCAGATCGACATGGCGACTGCACTGAGCGCCACTGGTCCAACGTATATTTTTCTCGTCATGGAAGCGTTGATCGACGCGGGGGTGCACATGGGATTCTCGCGCCACGTAGCGCAGGAGTTGGTCCATCAGGCGATGCTCGGGTCGGTGCTGTTTGCGCGCGAATCGCACAAGCATCCGGCGGAGTTGCGCAACATGGTGACGTCGCCCGGCGGCACGTCGGCGGAAGCGATCTATCAGATGGAGAAAGGTAGTTTGCGGACGGTGTTGTCGAAAGCAGTGTGGGCTGCGTTTCAGCGTGCGGAATCGTTGGGCCAAAAGAAGTAATCCACAGATTACACAGATTCTGCGTATTCTGTGGATGGTTTACTTAGTACCAAAGCAACGGCTTCCGCGTAGAGTTGATGTTCCTGTTCCAGAATCCGGGTTGAAAGCGTCTCGACTGTATCCCCTGCCAGAACCGGAACCGCGCGCTGGGCGATGATCGGACCACCGTCGAGTGTCTCGTCAACAAAATGAACTGTACAACCCGTGAACTTCACGCCGTGTTCAAGCGCCTGCCGCTGCGCGTCAAGACCAGGGAACGAAGGCAAAAGACTGGGATGGATGTTGAGAACGCGCCCCCGAAATGCCTCAATAAAACACGGCGACAACAGTCGCATGTATCCGGCCAGGCAAACTAGATCCACGCGCCGTTCGCTAAGCATCCGAATAATCTCTTCCTCATGAGCCTCACGCTTGCGCCCTTTTCGCTCGACGGCGATCGCTTCAATTCCGCGTTCCGCCGCCAACTCAAGCCCGCGCGCGTCCGCCTTATCACTGATCACCACAACGATCTCAGCGTTCGGGATCTTTCCGGCGCGAACCGCGTCGTGCAGCGCGAGCATGTTTGAGCCGCGCCCGGAGATGAGGATCGCGATTCTCTTCAGATGATCACCTCGCGATTGCCGGCAATCACTTTTCCGATTTCGTAGTACGCGTCGCCGAAACTTTCGAAATGCGTTTTGATGATCGCCGCGTTCGCCGCCGAGCAAACGATCACCATACCGATGCCCATATTGAACGTGCGAAACATCTCGCTGTCGGAAACGTTTCCGAGCCGGCGAAACAGTTCAAAAATCGGCAACACGGGCCACGAGCCCGGCTCAATTTTCACCGCCGTGCCTTCCGGAAGAATGCGAGGAATATTGTCAGTGAGCCCGCCGCCGGTGAT
>DASUOZ010000542.1:0-2906 GCA_036276375.1 Pyrinomonadaceae bacterium
GGGGTCCACTCGGGATTACGTTTACCGGTCAGTATCGAAGCGACTTCAGAAGCCAAATGCCCAACGGTTTGACCGCTCGCATCCACCACGTACCATTTTCGTCTTCCAGCGAGGTCTTTACCGCTGGGGAAGTATGTCGACATAGTTAACTATCTCTGTTTTCAGCGAATAAAACGCGAACGGTAAGAATACCCGTCGCTTTGAAATGTTGTCAAGCTGGCGCGTTCCACTTGAAAGGCCCTTCGCGTAGTGCCGAAGGGCCTTTAAATCAGAACCAGATTTGGAAAACCGATTACCGGTTGTCGGGCTTGTCCGGCGGTTTGGTGTCGCCGCCCGTGTTTCGCTTCAACTTCGGCGGGGCCGACGAATCCGCGGGTTTGGTTTCACCGTCAGGCGTCGTCGTCTCATCCGGTGTCGGTTGGCGACGCTTCAAGGTCGGACGACCCGGCGCGCCGTTCTCATCAACCGCCTGAATGGCTCCGGTCGTCGACGCACGCGCGTTGGACAACCGCAACAACCGGCTCTTCACCCGCTGAAACTCCGAACTGCTAATCACATACTCTTCGCGCTCCGGGAACCGTGCCGCCAGATTAATGGCGGCCTGTCGTCGATCCGGAGGCGCCGGATGCGTCGCGAACGCCCGCGAAATGAATCCCGGCTTCTTCTTGTTCTTAGCTTCCAGCTTCTCAAACATCGTGGCCATCGCGCCCGGGTCATAACCCGCGGCGTACATGTACTGAACGCCGAGTTTGTCAGCCTCTTCCTCCGCGCCGCGGCTAAACTTCATGAAGATGCCGAGCAGTCCGATACCCGCCGTGTTCTGGTAAATCATTCCCGGAATGCCGCCGAGAAATATCGACGCACCGAGCGCGGCATATTCGAGCAAACTGGCCTTCGCCTGGTTCTCAACCGCGTGCCGTGCCGCCACGTGCGCAATTTCGTGCGCCATCACGCCCGCGAGCTCAGCCTCGTTGTCCGCGGCGAGCAGCAAACCCTTGTTCACGTAGAAGAACCCACCCGGCAGCGCAAACGCGTTAACTTCGTCGGAATCGATCACCTTGATCGTGAACGGCACCTTCGCGTCGGAATGCAACACGATGTTCTGACCGACACGGTTGACGTACTCGGTAATGACCGGATCCTCGACAAATTTCGCCTGCCGATCAACTTCCGCCGCCGCTTCGCGTCCCTGCCGCACTTCTTTTTCCGTGCCGCCGGAAATCTTGCCAATGAAGCCGCCATTGATGTTGCGCTTGCCGATCATGGCCGGGTCCTCGTTGGTGGACAACGGTTTGGCCGGCTTGTTCGAGGTAGTGGTCGAAGGTGCGGTCTGAGCTTTTTTAGGATCGGTCTGCTTCGCGTCTGCGGGCTTTGCCTCAGGCTTCGTGGCGGTCTGATTCTGTGTCGCGGACTGTTGTTGTTCGGTTGATTTCGTGGTCGTCGTTTGGGCGAGAGTTAGTGTCGAACTCCCCAGCAAAGACATCGCCAGCACAAGAGCAGCAGTGGCACGGGAGAAGTTGTTCATCTCGAAAAAACCTCCAATGTATCGAACGACCTGAGGGTAGGGGTCTAGGTGCTGTTATCGCTAAATCCAGACGCGCAGTCTATGATGACGGGTTCGGCCGCATGGTTGCGCGCCTCGAATTTGCGTTTTGACGTCATAAATATACGCATGCCCGCCCGGAAAATAAAGGAAAAGCCGACCGTTTCGATCATTGGCGCCGGCCGCCTCGGCACTGCTTTGGCCGTTGGTCTCGAGGCCAAAGGTTACTCAATTCGATCGCTCGTAGCGCGACGCAGTCAGAGTGCCCGCAAAGCCGCCCGGCTTTTGAACGGCAAAGCCGAAACTTACGCTGCTAACCAGATTGCTATGCTGCCGCAGGCCGATCTGTTTCTAATAACCGTTCCTGACGATCAAATAGCGAATGTCGCGGCTCAACTCATTCGTTTGCAGTTCGATCACGAGCCGGCAGTGCTGCACACGAGCGGCGCCCTCTCGTCAGAAGTACTTTCGCCACTGCGCGCAAAAGGATGGAGTACGGGTTCGGTTCACCCGTTGATCTCGGTCAGCGATTCGCACGCGTCGATCGAGGGCGCGTTCTGGAGCGTGGAAGGCGACGCGCGCGCAGTGCGCCTCGCGAAAACACTGGTGCGCGATCTCAACGGGACCAGTTTCTCGATTCGCACGGCTGACAAACCCCTGTATCACGCCGCCGCGGTGATGACTTCCGGAAACGTCACCGCACTGTTCGACGTCGCTCTGGAGATGCTCGTCGAGTGCGGCCTGACTCGACAGACAGCACGGCGCGTCCTCCAACCTTTACTCGCCAGCACAGTCCACAACCTTGAAACAAAAGACCCGGCCGCAGCACTCACCGGCACTTTCTCACGCGGCGACATCGAAACCGTGAAACGCCATCTGTCGGCACTCAAGGACCACAAACTGGCAGACGCTCTCAAACTTTATGGTCTACTCGGCGCGCGCTCGTTGAAACTCACGAAAAAGCGTCCCCAGATTACACAGATACTTAAATCGGTGTAATCTTTGGCTACCGTATGCAACCTACACCCAGCGCAAGTTACAGTCTTACTTTGCGCGTCAAGCTTTCTTCACGCGCCGGAACGCTCGGTGAACTGACCATGGCGATCGGCCGCGCCGGCGGCGACATCGGCGCCATCGACATCGTCACCGTCGGCAACAACTACATCGTTCGCGACGTCACTGTCGCCTCAGCATCCAGCACCCACGGCGAGCAGATCGTCCAGGCCGTCAAAGACGTCGACGGTGTCGAACTGGTCCAGGTTTCCGATCCGACGTTTCTCATGCACCTCGGCGGAAAGATCGAAGTCGTTTCGAAGGTGCCGCTGAAAACACGCGCCGATCTCTCGATGGCCTACACGCCGGG
>DASUOZ010000543.1:0-7936 GCA_036276375.1 Pyrinomonadaceae bacterium
CCTCGATGTTTTCCGGAGTTTGCATGCCAACTTAAACGCCGAAGGCGTTGGCTAATTTCAGCCCAGGGTTGACGCGTTGCGCGCAACCCTGGGACAAGCAAAATTATTGAGACCCAACGCTGAAAGCGTTGGCTAACCAGATCTCGATACTCGCCAACGCTTTCAGCGTTAACTCCATTCTAATTCTCGTAAACCCAGGGTTGCGGCAACCCTGGGCTGAAATTCGCGAACGCCTTCGGCGTTGATGGACTGGCATCGCGAACGCCTTCGGCGTTAAAACACAGCCTTTCGCGGCTTGGTCGATGAATCGGTTCACGGCCTAGTCGATGAACCGATTGAACCACAGCTCCAGCATCAGCAGCGTCCAGAGCTGATGCGAATAGTCGCGTTCGCCGCGCGTGTGCAACTCGACTAGTTGCCGCACCGCTTCCGGTTTGAAGAGACCACGCCGCAACGCCTTGTCAGACAGTATCACTTCACGCAAAAACGGCTGCATCTTGCCGCGGAACCAGTGACCGATCGGCACGCCAAAGCCCATCTTGCGCCGGTTGAGGTTTTCACTCGGCAACAACTTCCGCAGCACTTTCTTCAACAGATACTTGCTCGTCAGCCCGCGAAGTTTCAGCTTCTGCGGCAAACTCGCCGCAAACTCGATCACGTGGTGGTCCAGAAACGGCGAACGCGCTTCCAGCGAGACCGCCATCGTCGCGATATCGACTTTTACAAGCAGATCGTTTGGCAAGTAAGTCATCTGATCCGTCAACAACATCGCGTCGAGAATGCCGATACCGTTAGCGCGTTTGAACCACGCCGCGAGCACACCGGTCGCGTCGGCGCCCGCGATCTGTTCGCGGAAGAAATCTGAATACAGCGGCTGCTTCGTCTGTTCGTTGAAGACGCTCATCCAGTGCATGTAACGATCAACTTTCGGTCGCGACACAACTTCCAGCAGACGCTTCGCCGAATTAACGCGGCTGCGTTTGAGCGGCGACGACGGAATCAGGTTAACCGTCTCCTTAATTACCGACTCCCGCAACAGCGACGGCACGCGCCGATACTTCTCAGTCAGTCCCATCGCGATGTAGCGATCGTAGCCGGCAAACGACTCATCACCGCCGTCGCCGTTCAGTGCGACAGTGACGTGTTTTCGCGTCTCTCTCGCGACGTAGTAAGTAGGGACGGCGGAAGAATCAGCATACGGTTCGCCGTAATGCTCAACCAGCATCGGCAACACTTCGACCGCGTCAGGCCGCACGATGAACTCGTGGTGATCGGCGCCCACGTGTTCGGCGATCCGCCGCGCATGATGAAGTTCGCTGAAGTCCTGCTCTTCAAAACCTATCGAGAACGTTTTGACTCGTTCGTTCGACTCCTGGCTCATCAAGGCGACAACGGCGCTCGAGTCGATCCCGCCCGAAAGAAAAGCGCCGAGCGGCACTTCCGACATTAAACGAACCCGCACCGCGTCGCGCAGAATCTCAACCGTGCGTTCGCCCGCTTCTTCCTCACTGATGTCGAGCTTCTTCGTGAAGTCTGGTTGCCAGTAACGCTCGGTTTCGATCTCGCCTTTGCGCCAGCGCAGCCAGTGGCCGGGCTCGAGTTTTCGCACCGCGCGGTAGGCGGTGAGCGGCGCCGGAATGCACATGAACGACAGGTAATAATCCAACGCTTCCGGCTGGACTTCCCGACTGACGTCCGGATGCAGCAGCAAGGCGCTGAACTCCGAACCGAAGATCAACTGCCCGTTCACCAGCGCATACAACAGCGGCTTCTTGCCAACGCGATCGCGCGCCAGAAACAGCTCTTGCGTCGTTTCGTTCCAGATCGCGAAAGCAAACATGCCGCGGAGGTGCCTGGGACAGTCGACGCCGTACTGATCGTAAGCGTGCACGATCGCTTCGGTGTCGCTATTGGTGTAGAACCGGTGCCCGAGTTTTTCGAGCTTCTCGCGGAGTTCGAGATAGTTGTAGATCTCGCCGTTGAAGACGATCCAGGCGGAACGGTCCTGATTGTGAATCGGTTGCCGGCCGCTTTTCAGGTCGATAATGGCGAGGCGGCGCATCGCCAGGCCGACGGAGCCGTTGACGTAAAAACCGTCGTCGTCCGGCCCGCGATGGCGAATGGCGTTGCACATCCGCGCTAACAGCCCTTCGTCAATCGCCTGCCCGTCGTTTCGAACGAATCCAACGATGCCACACATAGGTTAAGAGCTAGGTATATTAAGTGGTTGTGCTAATCTGTCAAACCCGTGCACAAAACTCTCGTTAGCTTACTGACTCCAGAGGAATCTCTGCCCGAAGCGCTCCAACGGGCGAAAGAGCTGCCTTCGCTGCGCCTTTCGGACCGCGCGATCTGCGACCTCGAGCTGCTCGCGACCGGCGCTTTCAGCCCGCTCGACCGCTTCATCAGTGCGGAAGACTACCGCCGAGTTGTCGCAGAAATGCGTCTGGCAAACGGCCACTTGTTTCCGATTCCCGTGACGTTGCCGATCGCGAACGACGAACGCGTTGTTTTGGATAGTGAAATGGCCCTGCTCGACGCGCGCAACGAAATCCTCGCGATCATGACCGTCGAGGAGATCTACGACTGGGACCTCGAAACCACCGCGCGGCAGGTGTTCGGCACCGCTGACGCGCGCCATCCGCTCGTCGCGGAAATGCATCGCTGGGGCTCACGCAACATCAGCGGCCGCTTGCAGGTCTTGAACCTGCCAAAGCACTATGACTTTCGCGAACTGCGTCTCACACCGGCACAAACGCGCGCACGCCTCGCGCAGATCGGCAGCAAAAACGTCGTCGCGTTTCAAACGCGCAACCCGTTGCATCGCGCACACGAAGAGCTGACCAAACGCGCGACTGAACAAGTCGACGGCGTACTGCTGTTGCATCCCGTCGTCGGCTTGACCAAACCCGGCGACATCGATCACTTCACGCGCGTGCGCACGTACAAAGCGCTGGCGAACAAATACTACGATCCACAGCGAATCCTGCTCGCGCTGTTGCCGCTCGCCATGCGCCTCGCGGGACCGCGCGAGGCGTTGTGGCACGCGCTGATTCGCCGCAACTACGGCGCAAACCACATGATCATCGGGCGCGATCACGCGAGTCCGGGCAACGATTCCAACGGTAAGCCGTTTTATCCGCCGTACGCCGCGCAGGAACTGGTCGACAGTTTCGCGGATGAGATCGGCGTGCGGGTGTTGCCGTTCGGCGAGTTTGTCTATCTGCCGGAAGAAGATCGCTATGAAGATGTGCATAAAGTCAGCGCGCACGTCGCGACCGCGCAAGTTTCCGGCACGCTGGTGCGCGAGTGGTATCGCAGTGGCGGCAGTGAAGTGCCGTCGTGGTTTGCGCGGCCCGAAGTAACTGCCGCGATCGCGGACGTTTATCCGCCGCGGCACAAGCAGGGTTTTTGTGTTTGGTTCACGGGTCTAAGCGCCGCCGGCAAATCAACGACGGCTGAAATCCTGACGGTGTTGCTACAGGAGTTTGGCCGGCAGGTCACGTTGCTCGACGGCGATGTGGTTCGCAATCATCTATCGCGCGGGTTGGGATTCAGCAAGGAGGACCGCGATACAAACATCAGGCGCATCGGGTTTGTCGCTGCGGAGATCGTGAAGCATCAGGGCACGGTGATCTGCGCCGCTGTGAGCCCGTATCGCGCCACGCGCAACGACGTACGCAACCTCATCGGAACGGATCGGTTTATCGAAGTGTTTGTGAACACGCCGCTCGAGGAATGTGAGCGTCGCGACGTGAAAGGGATGTATCAGAAAGCGCGCCGCGGTGAGTTGAAAAATTTTACGGGCCTCGACGACCCTTACGAGCCACCCGTCAGCGCGGAGCTCGAACTCGACACCCTAATCCACACCGCCGAAGAAAACGCCCGCGCCATCATCGCGTATTTGAAAGAGCGCCAGTTCCTGGCCGGCTAATCCACCAACGCAGTTGGTGGTTCCTTCATACCCAAGCTACGTCTGCGGGTGCATGCCCTGGCGGCGGGCCGCGATGCGCGCGGCCTGGAGCTCGGCGAGTTCCTGTTTTGCGAGTTGCTGCTGCCGGCGCTTATCTTCCGCCCGCTCCTTCAACAAGATCGCGCCCACCGCCACGAAGATAAAATAGAAAACCAGCAACTGCGACCGTTGCCGGTACGCCGTGCCGACGTTTCCCTGAAACACCGAGTACGCAAGCGTCAGCATCGTCGTGAAGATCACGATCGGCGAGACTTGCCGCAGTCGATGCCTCAGCGCAAACCATAGCCCAAGTACAAGAAGCGGAAACGACACCCACCAAATCAGCATCTCCGGCAGCGTAATACTCTGCCGCAACGTCGCCATGTCCCACGGAAACGGCGCGAAGAGCAGGTAGACCAGTCCAATCGGAATCGCCGTAAGCGCTCCTTCCGTCGTACTGACGTCCACGTCCTGACCGAAACCGGATCCGGCGGCCGCCTGGTCCGTGCGGCTCATCTGAATCGTACTGAGGTCCGCGTATCGCGTAAACTGCGCCCCCGCATACCGCAACACACCAAACCACGTGAACGCCAACCCCATTATGGCAACCGCAAAGAACCGTTGCACAAAGCTCTGCGCGTTCATGGCTTTCATGCCGATGACAAAACTTCCCACGACCGAGGCCACCATCATGTAGAAGATGTAAAAGCGCAGACTCAACAGCCCGAGCAAGCATGCTGTGAGAACCAGCACGTAGCCCGTCGTGACCTTCTCCATCAATCGCAACGTCGCCAGAATCGCGAGCGCGAGCGCGAGAATGATCAAGCCGTCCTTCAGCGCCTGTGACGACCAGAGAATCAGCGAGGGGAAGAACCCAACGAGCAGCGCCGATAAACGAGAAACGCGAATGTTGTTGAAGAGTGTCTGCGCAACGTAATAAACCACGATCGCGGTCGATGCGCCGACTGAAGCATTAATGAGCTGAATCGCGTAGAGATTTTCACCAATCAGCGCGTAGACACCGGCCACCACGTAAAGCATGCCCCACGCGCCGGCGCCCGACTTGATAAATCCGGCGTAGCGCGCCGCGTGATAAATATCCCCAGACCACGACTGCAAAAGCGACTTCCCAAACATGTCGTACGTGGTTGCGTCACCGCCGAAGAAGGCCTCGTGGCCGCCGATTTTGATAGCCGTCGCCAGCACAATTCTCACCAGCAAGGCGATAAGAAACACGCGCAGCAGAAAACGCCGATCTTCGTGCGTACGCACGAGGATCAGCAGCGTCGGTAAGGAGACAAGAGCGCAGACCACCAACGCGCCCGGGCCGAGACCCGGCAGAAACCAGACCACACCGCCGCAGATCAACAGCGCAAAAATGATGATCAGAGTATTCATTACAACTCAGACGTCGTCCGGAAGATCCGGTCGCGTTTTTCGTTCGATTAGAAACTGGTCCTCACTGCTCAGATCCTTAATGGTCTTCGCAGGCACACCGGCGATTAGTTTACCTTCTTCCGCCAAAGCAGCAGTAATTACGGAGCCGATACCAACGATCGAACGGGCGGGAAGCGCGCTTCCCGGCGCCATCCTGATTTCCGAGCCGATATAAACCTTTTCGCCGATCGTTATCGGCAGCGTCCGTTGCCGGTTGTGGGTCCACAGCGACGAATTGCGCCCGCCAAGGATCACGCGCCGTCCGATCTCTACCCGATCCGTGAAGTCAATCTTGTGTCCCGTGGTAACGATACTGCCGTTTCCCAAAATAAACCGCGGGTCAATCTCGTTAACCACATCGGGATCGGGAATGGAGTTGATCTCGTTCAGGCGAATGATCTCCGAGTATCTTCCCAAACTCACTTCAGAACCACCACGAATGATGTTCAGATGACCGACGCGGGCGTGGTCCTGAATCGTCAGTTTTTCAACCCGCGTAAAAACGTTGAAGTGACCAATGCTTACGTGGTCTTCGATCAAACAGTCGCCCGCGTCGATGATGCTCAGTCCGATGCGAACTCCTTTGCCGATCCGGTAGCGAAAGAACCAACGATAGAGGCTGCGCTTCAGAAACGACGGCAACAACGCGAACAAAGCCAGTACCAGCAAACGGGTCCGCAAATATATGCTCCTTAGCCGTCAAACCATCCACAGATTACACGGAAGACTTTTAAGGAAAGAATCTGACGTAATCTGTGGATGGTCTTAGCGTACCAACTGCCTACTCTCCAATTCCGCGGTAGCGCTTTCAACCTGGTCCTGCGCCGCCTGGGCGCGAACCCACGATAGTAATTCGGGAATCCCCTGCTCGAGCGAAACCAGCGGCTCGTAGCCGAGCAGCGACTTCGCTTTCGAAATGTCCGCAACGCAATGCCGGATGTCTCCCTCGCGATACTTCGCAACGATTTCCGGTTCCAGATCGAGACCCAAACCCTTCGCCAACAGATCGCTGACGGTGCGTACTGACGTCGGCCGTCCAGTGCCGACGTTGATCGCCTGGTAATCAGCCGCGCCGGTTTCCAGCGCGAGCAGGTTAGCGCGCACGATGTCGCTGACGTGAACGAAGTCGCGCGTCTGTTCGCCGTCCTCGAAGATCAACGGCCGGTTGCCGTTCAGCAGCCGCGCCGAAAAGATCGCGCAAACGCCCGTGTACGGATTCGACAACGCCTGTCGCGTGCCGTAGACGTTGAAGTAACGCAACGCAACAGTCGGAATGCCGTACGAGCGACCAACAGCGAGGCAAAACTGTTCCTGGTCCTGTTTTGTCACCGCGTAAACCGAAGTCGGAAACAACGGCTTCTCTTCAGTCGTCGGAGCAGGCGCCAGAGTCTTGCCGCATTTTGGACACTCGACTTCCCAACGCCGATCGCGCAGTTGTTCGGTCGAACGGATTTGCGGCGCGACAACCCCATGGTCGGCGCACGTGTAAGCGCCTTCGCCATAGATCGACATCGAGGAAGCGACCATGAGCTTCTTGATCTGCGGCCGCCTGGCAAGCACTGCTTCCAGCAACACCGCGGTACCCAGATCATTCGCCCGAACGTAGCGCTCGATCTCGTACATCGACTGTCCCACGCCGACTTCCGCGGCCTCGTGGTAAACCACGTCGATTCCTTCGAGCACGGCGTCCACCGTCGCCCGATCGCAAACGTCGCCGCGCACAAACTCCGCCGCCGGGTTCACATACTTCGGCGTCGCATTTTCCCCGTGTACTTGCGACACGAGCTGATCGAGCACACGCACTCGATGGCCCTTGTCGACCAAACCATCAACCAGGTGCGAGCCAATGAAACCGGCGCCACCCGTAACCAGCACGTTAGCTTTTTCCAAAAATTAGCTCCTCGCTTTGTCTTTGTCTCTCCGTATTACTCCGTGGCTCATGCTGAACAGATTTGAAAATCTCGTAAACTCGCGGCGCCTGTACCGCCGCGGAATATTTTTCTTCCACCGTCGCACGCCCGGCATCGCCAAGCCGCCGGCGCAGTTCCGCTGAGCGCAGCAGTCGAGTCAACTTGTCGACCCACTCGTCTTCCGTCATCGCCAGAAAACCGTTTTCGTCGTCCTGGATGATGTCAGTGTTGACGCCGACGGGCGAACAGATCGTGGGAATGCCGAGCGCCATGAACTGAAGCGCCTTCAGGCCACACTTGCCTTTGCTCCATTTATCGTCCGGCAGCGGCATCACGCCGATGTCGATCGCGCTAAGATCTTCGAGCTCTGTTGCGGCGCGCCACGGCATGGCTTCGACGTCGATCGGAGACAGTTCGTAAGTTGGAGTGCCGATCACGCGCAATCGAAACTGTTCCGTCTCGGCAAGTTTCTTCAAGGCGCCGCGTAACGTGTCGAGGTGTTGGACCGTGCTGAAGCTTCCAGTCCAGCCAATTGTTAACGGGCCGTCCGTCGTCTGCGGCGGTTTCACACGATATTTTTCGGTATCGATGGTCGTGGGAACCACGGTTACGTTGTCGTTCACCGCGCTCGCATACT
>DASUOZ010000544.1:0-12775 GCA_036276375.1 Pyrinomonadaceae bacterium
TTCGTCCACAGATTCCACGGATTCTATTGTCCTACTATACGTAACAGTAACTCCTGAGCCTTTTCATAACGCGGTGCGGCTTCGAGCGCCCGCAGCACGGCGCGTTTTGCTTCCGGTTGCCGGCCCAATGCGTGATACGCAGTGGCTACATTGTAATTCGCCTCGGCGAGGTTTGGCGGCTGTAGCGCGAGTGCTGCCTGAAACTCCGTCAACGCCTGCGGGTAATTCTTCAGTTCGACACTCAGCTCACCCGCCTGTTTGTGCAGATAGTAATCGAACGGGCTGATGTAGAAACTGGCGACGAGCGCGTCGAGCGCCTGTTGCTTTTGGCCCAATCCCGCGCGCAACCGCGCGATAGTCTTCAATGCTTCTAAATTGTTCTCGTCTTTGCTCACCAGTTTTTCGAGGACGGCTGCGGCCTGCGCCGGATCTTGCGGTTCGAGCAACTTCGCGAGCGCCTCGTAAGGAGTTCCCTTGCCGGTGACGTAAGGGAAGAGCTCGAGCGCACGAGTGTAATGTGCGGCCGCGGCTGCCATGTCGCCGTCCGCGCCAAACAACTCGGCGGCGCGAATACGAAGCGCGAAAGTGTCGCGCGTTGCCAGTTGCTTTACGACCTCTTCCTTAGAGAGCGACGCGACCAGATTGTTTTCGGTGCTCAATGCCTGTTGCAACGGTCGCACCTTCGTGTCGACATAAGCGTTGAACTCGCGATCGAAATCCGCCTCACTCAGTTTCAACACCTGGCGCAGCACGTCGGGCGTGCGCGCCTTGTCGCGATAGAGTGCGAGCATGTTGAGGATCGCGTCAAACCCAAACCGTTCGGCGATGAATTCACAGATCTGCGACGCCTCGAAATACGCGATCGGAATGTCCTGCGGGTTGCGCGGTCGTTGAAACGCCGCGTCGAGGTCTGCAATCTTGAACCAGCGGCCGGCGGTAAAGCTGCGGACAAACATCACGTTCCAATCATCGCCCCAACCGGGCCGCGCGCGCCGTTCTTCGTAAACCGACAGGCCTTCCGAAAACCAACGCGGAATACGATAGTCAGTCATCTGCAACGTGATGACGTGCGTGTACTCGTGCCACAGCGTGCTGCCCCAATTAAACTCGCCGGCCTCACGCGCGGAAGGTGAATCCTGGGCAATGACTGGTCCAAAGCAAACGCCGAGCGCGCCGAGGCCCGGAATTCCGAGCGCGCGCACCGCGAAATCTTCGTGATTCTGGAAAATCTCGACAATGACGGGGCCTTTGGGCGTGAAGCGATACTTCGCCGTCAACTTCGCCGCCGCCTCTTCGAGCAGGTTAGCGGCGTAGGGACCGAGCAAGTCGCTTTCTTTCTCCGAGGCTTTGATCACGAACGCGCCGCGCTTCGTCTCGCGGAAGTTTTCCATTGAGTCGAGCAGGTCGAGCGTGTTCTTGGCCCATACGTTGAACGGATCGCCTTTGAAGGCTTTCTCGACTGACGCGCGGCCCTGTTCCATCTGGCCCAGACGCAGCAGCGACATACCGAGCGCGAGGTGTGCGTCCCACAAACGCGGCGCGAGCTGGATCGCGCGTTGCGCAAACTGCGCGGCCTGTTCCGTGCGGCGCGTGATCGTGGCGTAGTGGGCGAGTGTGTTGTAGACCTCGCCGTAGCGTGGAGCGATCGCCAGCGTCGCCGCGACTTCCGGCTCAAACTCACGGTCCTGCAAGTAGTTCATCGCGGCGCGTAGCGAATGAGCTTCGAGCGAATGCGCGTTGATCTTTAAGGCCTTGTCGAGCTCGGTCGTGGCGATATCAAACTGTCCGGAATCGAGCGCAAGCGCGGCTTTGAGCGACAGGGCTTCGACGTAGTTCGGATTGATCGAAAGCGCGCGATTGAGTGCGGCGTTGACTTCCTCGCCGCCTTCCATGCGTTTGTTGCGCGCGAGATCGAGGTAAGCACGGGCGCTGTTCGAGTTTATTTTGAGTGCGTCTTTGAGAAACTCCGCGGCGTCGGCGTAGTTGTACTTTTGCGTGAACAGCTCCGCGGCGGAGAGTTGCGCGTCGAGATGATTTGAGTCGGCCTCGATCGCGGAGCGATACAGGTCGTTGGCGTCCTGAAATCTTTCGAGATGGACCAAAGCGCGGGCGATAAGTGTCAGCTCAGGCGCCGTTTCGGGATCGTTGTCGTTGTAATACTTGACGAACGAAGCGTAGATGGTGCGGGCCTGATCTTCCTGTCCGATCAGTTCGAGCAGTTCGGCGCGACGCAGATCGCTTTCGAGTCGTTCGCCGGGCACTTCTGAACCTGCTAAATCCTTCGCGGCACGTTCGAATTCCGTGATGGCTTCGGCGTAACGGCCGGTGATAGCGAGCACTTCGGCGAGTTGGTGGCGGATGCTGCCGTCGTCGGGAGTTTTTGCGAGCAGACGTTTTGCAATTGTTTCGGCTTCGGTGTATTTGCCGGTTTCGATCTGAGCGCGAAGATCCTCGGTTTGGGCGGCCGAGGGGGAGGAGATCAAAGCCGCGACAAAAACGGATATTAATATAACGGCAGTTCTTCTCAGCATTTAGGTTCCCGCCTGCTTAATTGACCGGTTCACTTTTGCCAGTTCGATAAAGAGCCGCTCAAGTGTCGCTTCGTATTCCGCTTCGGGCAAGGTTCGTTTGCGCCCGATCAGTTGTTCGATCTCGCCTTCGAGGCGCGTGCGCTCTTTCAGTAGCCGGCCGGTTGCGGCGCTGGCAGCGGCTTCGTCGACAGTTAAAGAGTCGAGATAGGTCGCGCGCGCGAGCAGTCCTTCACCGGCTTCTGCTTTTTCTCGGCCGACGCCGTCGCCGTTGTCATCGATCAGCGCGTGTTCGGTCGCGAGCCTTCCGGCGCGCGTGTAGAAGTCGGCAGTTAGCCGATTCGCGTAGACGAACGCTTCGAGAATGGAGACGTGTCCGTCCTGATCCGTATCAGCGTCGGGCGCTTTGAGCGCCGTGATGAAGAAACCGGCAAAGCGAGTGGCGTTGGTTTCCTGTCCGCTCTTGGTCGCGGTGATGATGATGCGACCTTTCGCCGACAAACTCTTGATGAACTCCCCGCTCGCACTCGCCATGTTCAAAACAATGACGCGTTTGGTCGGCAGCGCCGAAAGCAGCGTGTTGTACTCAGAAGCCGCGAGGTCTGGTCCAACCAGATTGAACTTCGACTCTTTGCCGTCGAACGATCCATGTCCAATTAAAAAAACAAACAGAACGTTGTTGGCCTCCATCTGCGACTTGAGTTGCGCAAAAGTATTTCTGACGTCGATCGCCTTCGCGTTTTCAAGGACCAACAGATTCTTCGCTTCGAACGCGAAACGCTCTAACAACGCCGATTTCAGTTCCGCGGTCCACTGCTCGAACTGTTTCGCGTAGGCCGGATCACCGCCCGCGCCGTTGATGATCACAGCATACTTGTTTGGATCGGCGGCAACCTGCTTCTGCGCGCACACCGCGGGCGCAAGCAGCAAAGAAAGAATCAACGCTTTGAATAAATACCTCACGCTTCGAACAAATAGCTCACGCCAGGCCTTCACGTTTTCTTAAGAACCACTCAGCAGCCAATAACCCAACCAGCAGCATAAAATTTACCGGCATGTCCCACAAATCCTTCGTCACACGCTCAGAATAGGGCGTTTGGCGGTACGTCAAATCGTCCAGCAGCGACTGCGTTTGCGCCGGCGTGTAGTATTTCCCGCCCGTCTCCGTCGCGATTCGTTTCAGCAGATCGCTGTTTTGCGCGGCGCTGTAATACTCGCGATTCAAATCGCTCACCAGCACGTTTGCGTTCGCGCTTAGCTGGCCGAGGCTCGCGCTCTGCCCGACCAGTTCAATTCGATGTTGGCCCAGTTCGTCGGCTTTGAATTCCCCGGTATAAACATTGACGGCATTTAGTGTCGTAAAGTTCAAGGGAACATCAATTGTTGCTCCCGAAGGCTTCGTGACCCGCGCGGTTGCCTGCGCGTCGCCGGCGGGATTGAACTTCTTGTCGCGCACGTCAGCGACGATATTCACCGTATCGTCCATCGAGTAGACGTCTTTGGCCGTTGCGACTTCGGTCTGGCGCGGGGTTCCGCTCACAACATAACGCAGCATCTGGCGCCAAAAGGTTTCGTGAGCGTTGTTCTTTGAATCCATTCTCATGCGCCAGCGCCACGTGTCAGACGCGGTTAGGGCGAGGGTCTGTCCGCGACCGTACCGTTGTTGCACCAGCAGCGGTACGTGCGCTGCCGCACCCTCGACCTTGCGCGCTTCGAGCAGGACCGTCGCGCCGGGCTTCACGTTGGTCAACGCCTGCGACACGGAAATCGGCGGCAGCTCGTTCCAGGTCTTCTGGTTCTGTGCGCGGTCTTCGTAAAGACGCGTGATCGGATGTGCCTGTCCCGCGGCGGTCAGCATTGGTTTGTAGACGGGGGCAAACGAATTCGCATCGTCCACTGGACCACCGGTCAGCGTAACCGGCAACAGGTCGTCGATCGTCGTGCCTTTGTACTTGCCGCCGTCGAATGACAAGCGGCCGCCGAGTGCGAGCAAACCGCCGCCGCGGCGGGCGACGAAAGCCTCGATGCTGCGGAGTTGATCCGCGGTAAAGAATCCGGCTTCGACGCTGCCAATTATTAGACCGTCGTAAGCAAAGAGCTCTTCTTCAGTCCTGGGAAATCCGGTGGCGAGCTCGCCCTGGTTGCCGATGCCCTGGCGATAGAACTTGTTCTCGCCGGTTCGTTGCAGCGAAACGAGGACGACGTTCTTTTCGTTCAGCGCGAGCGATTCGCGAATCTTGCCGAGCTCCCAACGCGGTTCGCCTTCGACGTGCAACAGACGCAACGGTCCTTGAATCACTTCTACGAGCGCGTCCTGCTTGTTGTTTTCGACGGTGATTTCACCGTCGAGTGGCGTGACCTCAACCGTGTAGCGATGAACGCCGGGCGTTGTGGGAGTGATTTCGAGATTGATTGCTTGCGTGTCGTTTCCGCGTAACTCGAATTGCTCCGTCTTGATCGCGCGCCCGTCTTCGCGCACGCCGATCAGCACCTTCGTATTGCTGTAGCCGCTCAGGCCGACAAACGTTTCGATGTTTACGCGTGAACCGACGAGAACGCGGCGCGGCATGTTGATGCGCGTAAGCTCCGCGTCGAGTGGCCTCGCGGTGTCGCCGACGCCGATCGTGAACACGGGAATATCGCGCGCGCGTAGCTCGCGTAAGGTCGTGCTGATATCGTTGGGCACGTTCGACGCGCCGTCAGTAGCGAGCACAATCGCGGAGAGCGGCATGCCCGAGGAGCGTTTGATCGTTTCATCGAGTGCGCCGGCGAGGTTGCTGGTCCTGCCCTCGCCGAAAAGATCGTTGCCATCCTTCAACCGCGAGAGTGCATTCGAAAAACCGTAGAGGTTTGTTTTGAACTTCTGATCGAGCCGGTTCAAAAAAGACGTTTGTCCCGCGCTGGTGTTCAGTAAAGCCTGCTTGACTGTGTCGAGCCGTGTCGCGCCGCCGGGAACGTCGTGCAGTTTCATGCTCAGGGAATCGTCGACGACGATCGCCACGTAACTGCTGCGCGGGATCACTGACGAAACGACAACGACCGGCCGCAACAGCAGCGTGACCATCATTGTGAGCAGTGCGACGCGCAACACGATAAGGGTCGCTGTCGTCCGTTTTGGGAGCCGTATGCGCGGCCGCAGGTAGATGAAATAGATAAAGACAGCGATGAGTAAAAAGATGAGGACCAGCAGGAGGACATTCGGGCGCACGTCAAAACCAAACCGGCCGTTAGTAAAAACGGCCTGTTCATGTCCGAACAGAAACCGCACCAGAGAGTCCATTTTTTTGGTGCCGGACATTATACACGCGCACGGCGTGTGCTTAAGACTGCGACCGGCTTCGAGTAACCCCGAGTAACTCTGAGTAACCCTTAGAGTCAGACCTCCGCCGGGCGGTTGCCGCCGGCCAATTGCTGTGGCGTGGATTTAAAGCTGGTCTGATGGAGTCCGGGCGGCGGTAGGCTCAGTTACACAGTTCTGCTGCTACTGATCACCGTTGAGCGATGCAGGTTTGCCAACTCTTTCAGAGTTGAATATGGGAGGGTGTGTTGTGCCCAGGGTTGAAGCAACCCTGGGCTAAAATTGGCGTACGCCTTCGGCGTAAAGCAGAACTGAAATAGAGGGAGGGTCCCGAACGCTGAAAGCGTTGGCTAATTCCAGCCCGGGGTTGCTGCAACCCTGGGAACAAGAAAAATAAAGGAGACTAACGCTGAAAGCGTTGGCGAACTGGAACAGAACCTAGTCGACCGCGTAGACCATGACGCGTTTGCGTTTCGCTTGCCCAAAGAGCAGTCCGCCCACGGCGCCTGCGCCCACCCCGATCAAAAACCCCATGGCGATGTAGATCTCAGTGTCGTCTCCGTCCGGCGAATATTTCGAATAACCGATACCAGTTCCGGTGCCCGCGCCGATTCCGGCGCCGATCAACGCGTACTTACCCTTCTCAGCTTTTCTTTCAATGACCTCGATTCGCCGCACGTCCGCACGCGCAATACTGACGGGTTTGCCGTCGCGATCGATCGTCAGCGTGTTGTCGGTGGCTTCGATCATCAAGCCCTTGATTTCTTTGCCGTTTCTTTGTTTGACGACCAGGCGTTCGTTGGTCTTGAGTTGCTGCACGGCGGACCAGTTGTTTGCGGCGGCGCTTTGCTGCGCCAGCGCGACTGGCGCCTGCGTCGAAAGCATCGCGAAAACAAGCAATAGGGGAATGAGTTTCATGACGTTCTCCTTTTGAAAGTGATAAAGGCTTTCACACGGAGACAGTGGCAAGCAGTATTCCGATTGGTTTTGGTGAAATATTCCGGCGTGGGGAGAAGGAGGGCGCAGCGAAATTATGACAACTGAAACCCTACGGTTGTGGCTTGGCGGGAGCCTCCTCAGTGGGAGGAAGGAGCTTCTTGAATTCGGGCAATGAGGCGAGCGGCTTCAAATCCTCTTCGTCTGCGAGGTAAAAGACCTGATCTTCGTCGAGCTCGACGGATTTGGTCAACGCCGCCATCGCCTCTTTGATCCGCCCCAGCCGCGCGAGAACGCAAGCCTTCTGATAGTAAGCCTCGCTATCTTCGGCATTAAGACTGATCGCGGTGTTCGCAGCCTTCAAAGCGGCGGGCCAGCGCGATTGTTTGCGATAGAGCACTGCCAGCGAAACGTGCGGATCGGCCGATTTCTTGTCGAGTTGGGCAGCGATACTAAACGAGCGTTCGGCTTCGACGTAACGCTCGGCATTCATGTAGGCGATTCCCAACGAGTGGTTCGCCATCAGATTAGTCTTCATTCGCGCCGGTTCGCTCGCGGCGAGCTTCGCGAGGCCGTCAACGCCATCATCGGCAGCCATCAGACCCTGAAAAATCATGGCGAACAGATCCATATCTTCCTGATACTTCTCGCCGGCAACCAGCAGCGGTCTGACTTCAGCAATGCGGTCGTGCAGCACAAACATCTCGATCAGGTTGCGATAGTTGTACACGTCTGCCGGATCGAGCTCGATCGCTTTGCGATAAGCAGCTTCGGCTTCGGCGACGCGTTCGAAGTTGTGATAACTGGAACCGAGCTCGCGAAATCCACGCGGGTCGCGCGGTTCGATCGTCGTGTAGCGCTGATACAAAGCCAAGGCCTTTTCGAGGTCTTTCTCGTCTTCGGAGTCAACCAGGTACTCGGCGAGTTGGTAGACTGCCGGCCCGTGACCTTCGTCAGCGAGCTCCGACAACAGTTTCTCTCCGTCATCGGTCTTTTCCTGCTCCATCAACGCGACTGCTTTCAGGTAGCGCAAGCCGCGATCATTCGGCTTCGCTTTGAGCACCTCGTCAACCACGCGAAGCGCTTTCGCCGAATCTACATTGAGCAACAGCGAAACTCTGCCGTAGTCCGTCATGAGTGTCGCCGGAGCCTTCTCGCCCGTGCGAGTTCGCTCGATATTTGAAATCACCGGCCGAAACACCTCGGCGACGAAATTAAACGCGCCATCGACCTGCGTCACCTCAACGACGTACCACGCATCGTTGCGGCGCACCAGGCCAAACTTCAAAAGCGTTTCCAGCG
Source organism: Pyrinomonadaceae bacterium (assembly GCA_036276375.1). GTDB lineage: Bacteria > Acidobacteriota > Blastocatellia > Pyrinomonadales > Pyrinomonadaceae > PSRF01. The sequence goes on from DASUOZ010000544.1 coordinate 8,065, forward strand.
GCTCAGTCAGACCAATTGCTTCAGCAGTGTCGCCCTTTTCTTCGACATGCAAAACGCGAATGCGCTGCTTGCTGCCTTCTTGCTTCTCGTGACTCGAAATGATCCCCGTAAGCATTCGGCCGTACGCGGACCACATCTGTTCGCGTTCGCTATCGCTCAACCTGGCCCACGCGCCGGCGCCCATGTAAGTGTCAGTGAGCAGGCCCACATCCGTAGCCGCCTCGATTTCTGATTTGTCGTTCGCTGAAATTGCGTTAGCGAGGTGTTCGGCGAGGGCACGCGGAGTTTTTTGAAACTCGCCGGCTGTGCGTTTCGCTTCGAGAACTTCCAATTCGAGCAGGTTTAAACCGGCCGAGGTCAACAGCGAGTCGCCGGCGGCACGGATATGCGTCGCATCGACGAAAAAAGTGCCCCAGGTCGGATCGAGCTCGATCCACTTGCCAACCCAGACTTCGACCCACGCATGGCCGCCAAACGAACTGCCGCTGTAAGCCAATCCCGTGACTGTCCGCGCGGGCAAACCGAGCGAACGCGCCATGCCGACAAACAGCGCGCTGAACTCGCTGCAATCAGCTTCACGAGTCGCCAGCGTGAGCACCGGGTCGGCACTGGCAACGAGCTTCCACTCGAGGTTCTTGTGTGTCCAGTCAGCCAGTTTGCGCGCCACGCTCCACGCGTCGCGATCGTTGCCGGCGATCTGGCGCGCCCGGTCGATCACTTCTTTCTGGTCCGCGGCAAACTCCGGTGTGGCTTTCAAGAACTCAGCGAGTGACGGATCTTTCACCGGCAACTGAATCGCCTGGTCCGGATCGGCGCGCCGCGCCAAAACATTGACTACCAACTCTGTCGGCGATTTCACTTCGACAGTCTGACTGGCCGTCTTGAGGTCCTCTTTGATGTTGTCGACGGGTCCCGGCGCTTTTGCGCGAACTTTCAGCACGAGGCTGCTGGTGCGGCTTTGATCGGTGATCGGCACGCCGGTCGGTTCGACGACAGCGAAGGTGATGTTTTTACCGCGACGCAGATTCGCGAAATCCGCAATCGGGTAACGTCCTTCGCGATCCATGGCGACTGACGAGTGCGCGTCGACGCGGCCGGCACTCGCGGTTGCATAAAAGTTCTGGCTATGAAAAGCGCTGGTGACCGAGAAGAGGAGCTCGGCGACGTTCTTTCGCGCTCCATCGAGGGCCGCTTTGTTCACGCCGGCAATTGCGGCTTCGAGGTTGTAACCACCAAAGGCGACGACGCCTGCCGGCACCTTTTCGACCGATCTCGAGTAGTCGCGCGTGGTGGCGAGATTTGTCTTGCCATCGAGCGCGGTGATTCCTTTGGCGTGATTGGAAACGACGAGAAATCCGTTGCGGGTGGCTACGAAAAATTTGTCGTCGCCGATCTTAAGTTCCGCGATGTCTGTTGTTGGGCCAACGTTGGTAAAGAGCTGGCCGGTCTTTAACGCGTCCGCCAGCTTATTGCTCTTCAGTTTGCAAAACGCGGCTGCCGTGGTGGTGCTGAAATCCATCATCGTGGGCGATTCGAGCAGCGCAACGCCACATTCGGGACCGAGTTCGGACAGTATGTCCTGCTTGAAATCGAGCGCCCAGAAATTCCGCAGCGCGGCGATTTCGAGTTTTGAGAAGAAATCTTTTGTCGACGTTTCCCAAAGTGCGGCCAGGTCGACTTTCGTCAGGAAGTAAGCAATCGTCGAAGCGGGTAACAGTTCGCGCGCGGCGGTCAGTTCTTTCGGCTGGAAGGGAATCAGAGGTTTGGACCATTCGCTCTCTTCGAAGGCAAACTGATGCGAGTTTTCCCACGACGAACCGGAGAACTTGAGCGCGCCGCGCTCGCTGGGTTCGCTGTTGGTGGTTTTCTCTGTGTCGCCTGCCTGGGCGAAGACCGCCTTCAGGTTGCTGAAGTAAACGACGTCGCCCTGGCTGTTGATGGCCGGCTGGAATTCCGAATTGGCGGCGAGCTGTTGATCCGTCGGGCCGTTTGCAGTGGCCAGAAGCTCGCGAATGGTCGCGAGATCCGGCGCGATAATCGCGACGTCGCCAAGATACGCGATGTGGGTGGTCGCCCCCTCCAGGCACCACGCGGAATTGAGCCACGTGTGCTGGATGGTGCGGACGTGGAGACCGTTCCATTCCTTGTCAGCGAGAATGTTGTATTGCAGCAAGGTGCGCGGTTCGGGCTTGGTTGGCTTTGTCTGATCCGGTGTGAGCACTAGTTGAGCGCTGAGCGGAATTATCGCCGGCACTGCGGCGATCGCGCGCGTGCCGAAAGCCGTGATATCCGTGAGTTTTGTAAAGCTTCCCGTGCCACTCTGAACTTTCGCGACCAGCCGTTCGAACCTTGCGCGATCCTTTACGCGCAGCACGATCGCTTTTCGCTGGGCCATCGAGTTGCTGTCATGAGCGTTCGCGCCGGTCCAGGCGCCCATCGTGATTGGCGAGTCCGGATCGATGCCGGTGTAGTCGAGCAAAGTCTCGGCCTGATATGGCGCGGCCAGCTCGGCGCTTAACAGTCGCCGTACATGGAACAGCATCATCACGAGGTTCGCCTGCGCGCGTGGCGAGTCCATTTGCAGTCCGTTCAGAGATTCATAGAACCGCTGAACGGCTTGGCCCGGATTCGGAATCGCGGTGAAGTGTTTCAGCCGTTTCGGAAAGAGATTTTCGGCGAACGGTTTGATTGCGACGTCACGTTTGAGGGCTGCCGGATTCGGTGTGCAGCCTTCGGTGGGCCCGTCGCAATGAAAGAGCCACGCGAATTCGGCGAGCGCAGCATCATCGCCGGACAGTGTTTTGTTGACGATTTCGAGTTGCTCCGCCGGGGTCTTGCCGGTCAGTTGCTGCCTGAAGTTGATTTTCCTGACGGTGAGTCGTAACTCGTCGTCGAGGACCTTCTTTGAGCCGTTTTTGGAAATCAGCGCTTCGATGCGCGGGATATCGGCGGCCGTCGCGGCCACTGCGAGATTTTGCGCGGCCAGGGTGCTTACCTGTTGGTCCGGCGTCGACACCAGCAACAATAGTTGACTCATCGGCAACGGCTCGCTCCGCCAGAGCGCGGCCTGCAGTCCGACGGAGATCAGCGGGTCGTAGTTTGAAGCGATGAGTTGCAGGAGTGGCAGCTTGAAATCTTCTCGCGGGAGGCCGGCGAGCAATGCCAGCGCGCCGAGCTGAACGTTCGGATCTCGTTCCGCGATCCCAAGATCTTCGAGCGAAGTTTTTCCCGGTGGCAACGGCTTGATCTCGGTGACCCTTACCGAGGTTCTCGGTTTTCCACCTGTCCTTGCCGGAGGCGGTGGATTACGAGGGCGAACAGCCGGCTCCTTGAAGATGAGCTGAAGCAACTCGTTGCGCTTTTCCTTTGTGAGGAAAGGCCAGACGCGCGCGATCGCTTGCGTGTTGAATCCCGAATTCGAGTGTTGAAGGAGCTTCGGAATGACGTCCGGTGAACCTGCGACGGCGCGCGCTGCGGCTTCAGTTACGAGTGGCTCATCGTCCTTGATGAACGTCCAGAGTGTCGGTTTGAGCGCAGCGTTGTTGTTGCGCGCGATGGCCTGAACCGCGGCAACGCGCACGAGCGGCCGGCGATCCAGCAAGAGGTCCAGCGCCACATCCGGCGTCGAGGAAACCAGCGCCGTCAAACGAGTAATGGCGGCTTCGCGTTCGGACGTCGCGTCGTTTAGAGTCGCGACAATGCTTTCGATCTGGTCTATCGGGCTACTCGCGGGCGTCTTGACGATCGTCTTGCGTAACTCTTCGTGCGATTCGTCGCCAAAGCCGACAAAAATGACCGACTGCACGACGGCTTTGAAAAACGGTTCGATTTCCGCAGCGTGCGCGACGGGCACTTGCACGTTGAACAGCAACGCGGCCGGACCGTGAATCGTGACCCACGAAGTACTCCGGATCAGTTCGCCTTCGGCGTCGGGAGTTTCCAGGAAGAGTTCGCGTGCTTCGATATCCTGAAGCTGAGTTTTGCGGGTCAAAATCGATTCCGCGCGGCCGGTCAGGTCATTAACGGTTCGCAACAGCGTCGCGAAGTAGTCGTCCAACGGATATCCTTCCGGGACTTTCTGGATCGCGATGTCCAGCGACGCGCCGTGTGGGCCCTTGAATTTGAAGCCTGGGCCTTCCTGTTCCCAGTCAGCCGGAACGCGAAAGACGAAAGTCTTCTCCGCGTCGACCTGCCGCTTGAAGTTGGTTTTCGGCAAGGCGTAGCTCTTCCACTCGGCTTCCCGGGCTTGTAAACGAGTAACCTGTGCCTTGGCTGTAACGAGACTGCCCGAGCAGAGCAGAAAGACGAGGAGCGGGAGGAGGAACTTACGCATTCGGGGCAAAGTAACATAAATCCGGCGATATCTCCTACCGGCTTGACGGGCCAGAGTTGTGAGAGAATGTGGGCCTTGAGAGACACAGCAAAACGGGTCAGAGTAATCGATTCGCACACCGCTGGTGAGCCGACGCGCGTCGTGATCAGCGGCGCGCCGGATTTGGGCGACGGTCCGCTTTCCGAGCGTATTGCACGGTTCAGACACGAGTACGATGATTTTCGCTCGGCCGTGGTCAATGAACCGCGTGGTTCTGACGCGCTCGTCGGCGCGTTGTTATGCACGCCGGTCGATGAGACGTGCGTGACGGGTGTGCTTTACTTCAACAACGTCGCCTACCTCGGCATGTGCGGGCACGGCACGATCGGCGTGATCGCG
>DASUOZ010000545.1:0-13967 GCA_036276375.1 Pyrinomonadaceae bacterium
CCCAACGTGCGCAGCTTGAATCTCGCCACCGCCGTCGGTATCGTGCTGTACGAAGCACTGAGACAAACGACCACGGGTGAATTGCTGTAACTCTTGATGTCCGAACAAAAAAACATACGTAACATCGCCATCATCGCGCACGTCGATCACGGGAAGACCACGCTTGTCGATGCGATGCTCCGCCAGTCAGGCACCTTCCGCGAGAACGAACAGGTACGCGAACGCGTGATGGATTCGATGGATCTCGAACGCGAACGCGGTATCACCATCATGGCCAAGAACACCGCCGTCCGTTATCGCGACGTGAAGATCAACATCGTCGACACGCCGGGTCACGCAGACTTCGGTGGCGAAGTCGAGCGCGTGCTCAAGATGGTCGACGGCGTGATGCTGCTGGTCGACGCCGCCGAGGGTTGTTTACCGCAAACGCGCTTCGTTCTCCGCAAGGCGCTCGAAGCGCGTTTGCCGGCGATTGCCGTCGTCAACAAGATCGACCGCGGCGACGCTCGCGCCGCGGAAGTGGTGAATGAGATCTACGAGCTCTTCCTCGACCTCGACGCCACCGACGAGCAGATCGAGTTTCCGATTCTCTACGCCGTCTCACGCGAGGGCACGGCCAAGCACAAGCTCGAAGACCAATCAACCAACCTGCAACCGTTGTTCGATCAGATCGTCGAGACGATCCCCGCGCCGCGCGAACTGCGCGCCGACTCGCTTCAGTTGCTCGTCGCGAACCTCGATTACAACGACTACGTCGGCCGGCTCGCGATCGGACGCATCTTCTCGGGCGAGATTAAAGTCGGCGATCAGATCGTGGTGGTGAAACCCGATCGCACGACGCACAAAACCAAAGTGTCGCAGCTCTACGTGTTCGAAGGCTTGAAACGTGAAACTGTCGACAAGGCCGGCTTCGGTGAAATCGTCGCGCTCGCGGGAATCGAAAACATCAACATCGGCGACACGATCACGTCAGTCGACAAACCGCATCCGTTGCCTTCCATTGCCGTCGACGAGCCGACGATCGCGATGATCTTCGGCGTCAACAACTCGCCGTTCGCGGGACGCGAGGGAAAGTTCGTGACCTCGCGCCAGCTCAAAGAACGTCTCGACAAGGAAATTCTCGGCAACGTCGCGATCAGAGTTGAAGACACCGATTCGCCCGATCAGTTCAAAGTGTCGGGACGCGGCGAGCTCCAACTCGCGATTCTGATCGAGATGATGCGGCGCGAGGGTTACGAGCTTCAGGTCTCGAAGCCCGAAGCCATCACGCGCCACGTCGATGCCCAGGTCCTCGAGCCCATTGAAGCGGTTGTCGTGGACTGTCCGGACGAGTTCATCGGCGTAGTTACGGAAGCTCTCGGCAGGCGCAAGGGGCAGATGACCAGGATGATCAATCACGGCACCGGGCGGGTGCGGCTCGAGTTTGAGGCGCCGTCGCGCGGTTTGATCGGTTTTCGCAACGAGTTTCTGACGGAGACGAAAGGCACGGGTCTGCTCAACACCATGTTTCTGCGTTGGGGTGAGTGGCAGGGACCGATGCGCGGACGCGCCACCGGTTCGCTCGTTGCCGATCGCACCGGCGACACGACCACGTACGCGCTTTTCAACTTGCAGGAACGCGGTACGTTGTTCGCGCGACCGGGCACGAAAGTTTACGAAGGAATGATCATCGGCGAGAACGCGCGCCCGGTCGATCTCGACGTAAACGCCGTCAAGGAAAAGAAACTAACCAACATGCGCGCCTCGACTGCCGACGAGGCGATGCGCCTGGTGCCGCCGAAGGAGCTTTCGTTGGAACAGGCGCTGGAGTTCATCGCCGACGACGAGCTGGTGGAAGTGACGCCGCAAAGCATCAGGTTGCGGAAGCGCGTGCTGCCGGCCAACCAACGTCCGAAGAAGAAAGAATCGGTCGAGTAGCCAGATGCGACGTTCGTTTCGCCTGCCGCAGGTTTATCCCATCACCGACGTTCAAATCTCACGATTGTCGCACGCCGTTCAGGTCGCATTGTTCGTAGAGGCCGGAGCGACTTTGGTGCAGCTTCGCGAGAAGCGTGCTTCGGCGGCGGAGTTTTACGAAGCGGCGAAAGCGGCGCTGACGGTTGCGACCGAACGCGGCGTGCAGCTAATCGTCAACGACCGCGTCGATATCGTTCTCGCAATCGCCGCGACGGGCGTCCACCTTGGCCAGGACGATCTGCCACCCGAGGCCGCGCGCCGTTTGCTCGGCGATGAGGCCGTGATCGGTTACTCAATTCACTCCGTTTCCCAGGCGCTGGAAGCCTCGGGGCTGCCGATCGATTACCTTGCCATCGGACCGATTTTCTCGACCAGCACGAAGGAAAACCCGGACCCGGTGGTTGGCCTGGAAGGACTTCGAACCGTTCGCGACGCAATCGGCAGGCTTCCGCTGGTGGCGATTGGCGGCATCACGCCGGCAAACGCCGGCGACGTAATTCGCGCGGGCGCCGACTCGGTCGCCATGATCAGCGCGCTCTGGGACGAAGGGAGCGTTGTGAGTTCAGCCTTCACGCTGCCCTTTCCGCAACCCTAAAGCTTGAACTCAGAAGGCCCAAAGCCCGGAAGCCAAACATTATTTGCTTGCGTTTATCATCGTTATGCGCGAGAATCGCCGACGGTTGCGCGTGGGATCCAGGTACCGGGCTGCAACCGCCCACCTCAGCGGCAATACCATCATTTTGGCCTTCAAGTCCAGAGTTCCGACCTAAATGAGCTTCTTTGATCTACCTCCGATAATCGAGCGAATGTTGCTGGTTTCCGACAAAATCAGCGACCTGAACTTCTCCGTCGGACAGTTGCCCCAGGTTGAAATCAACGGCAAACTCACGCCGGTCCAGCCTTTGGGCATGCAGAAACTCTCCCCGTACCAAACCGAAATCATCGCCATGACGCTGATGCATGGCCACCCGGACGCCGCCGAAAAACTCGCGCGCACCGGTACCGCGGATTTGAGCTATTCGCTTCCGTCACGAGCGCGTTTTCGCGTGAATATCTTTCAGCAGCGTGGCGTCTACTCGATAGTGATGCGCGTAATCCCGACCGAGATCCCGTCGCTCAAGTCGCTTGGTTTGCCGTCGCAGTTGTCCGACATTTCCGAATTGCGCAACGGTCTGGTGCTGGTCACTGGTCCAACGGGTTCCGGCAAGAGCTCAACCCAGGCCGCCATCATCGACATCATCAACGAGAAGAAGCAATACCACATCGTAACGATCGAGGACCCGATCGAGTATCTGCATCTGCACAAACGCTCGACGATCAATCAACGCGAGGTCGGTCACGACACGCGCGACTTTCCATCCGCGCTGCGCGCCACCCTGCGCCAGGCGCCCAAGGTAATCCTGATCGGCGAAATGCGTGACTTCGAAACGACCGAGATCGCTTTGGAAGCCGCCGAAACAGGTCACCTCGTGCTTTCGACTCTGCACACGATCGACGCCTCAAAGACCGTCGATCGGATTATTGGTCTGTATCCGAAGAACGAAGAGCCGGTGATCAGAACGCGTCTCGCACAAACGTTCCGCTACATCGTTTCGCAGCGACTGATTCCGAGAGCGGACGGCTCCGGGCGCATGGCGGCAGTTGAGATTCTGCGGTCGAGCCCGCGTACGCGCGAGTACATCGAGGCGGGTGAAGTCGAAGGCAAATCGCTGCTCGACGCGATGCGCGACGGCAAGCTCGACGGTATGCAGGACTTCGACACCGTCATCAAAGGACTGATCGAATCAAAGGTGGTGTCGCTTGAAGACGGGCTCGCGTTTGCCACCAACCAAAACAATTTGCTGTTGTCGCTCAAGGGCATGACCGCTGCGGAGGACTTCATTCGCCGGGAAGTGGATCACATGCCGGCCAACTCGTTTTCCGACTCCGGCTCTATGCTCGGGATGATTGAATAACCCTCGTGCCATGATCATCGTTTGCCCCAAATGCTCGACGCGTCTTCAGGTTGACCAGGAGAAGTCGCCGAATCGTCCGTTCAACGTTCGTTGTCCGAAGTGCAACAGCACGATCAGCACGGGCGGCGGGAGTCCAGCCTTGGAGCAGAGTGCGTTGGGAGTTGGTGGTTCACCATCGACGGATCATCCGCGTTTCGAACAAGCAACCGCACGTGCTTATGAGCCCGCGATTCAATCCGAACCCGCTGACACTGGTTCCAACAACGCTCTCCAGGCGCTGATGGACCTACTCGCGAAGGGCGGCGCGCGCGAACATGGAAAACCCGGTTCGCGTCCGGCGTGGGACAAGCGTCAGGCGTTGGTTTGTTCGACGGAACCGCTGCGTGAGCCCGTCGCGCGGAAGTTGACGGATCGTGGCTATCAAATTTTTGTTGCGGAAGACACGCGCCAGGCAATCGAAACCATGCGTTCGAAACAGATGGACGTGGTGTTGCTCGATCCGCAGTTTGATCCCGCCGAGCAGGGTTCGGCGTTTGTTGTGCGTGAAGTGAACGTGTTGCGGCCGTCGCAACGGCGGCGTCTCTTCTTCGTTCTGCTGTCGCCTTCAATGCGCACGATGGACGCGCACGCAGCATTTCTCAACAACGTGAACACAATCGTCAACGTCAACGATCTCGAGGATCTGGATCGCGTCATGGATATCGCCCTCCGCGAGTACAACGAACTCTATCGCGAGTTCTTCAGCGCATCCGGTCTCACGGCTTTGTAGTTCTCACTAGTCACTGGCATTATTTTGTGGCGATGAGAAGGACGTCGGAAGCACATCACCACGACATTTCCGTCCATCGACACACTCACGGACGTCACCGCTCGTCTGACAACTGGCGACGCTTAAGTCTCGTGCTGTCGCTGACGCTTTTTTACATGATCGCGGAAGCGATCGGAGCGTGGTGGACCGGCTCGCTGGCTCTGCTTGCCGATGCAGGCCACATGTTTACGGACGTCGCCGCGTTGGCGCTGGCGTTGACGGCTGTTTGGTTCGGATCTCGTCCCGCAACTTCCAAAAAGACTTTCGGTTATTACCGCCTGGAGATAATCGCGGCGCTGGTGAACGGCGTGGCGCTGGTCGTCATTTCGCTCCTCATCTTCTACGGCGCTTACGAACGCTGGCTGGAACCACCAGTCGTTAAGAGCGGCCCGATGATCGCCGTGGCCGCGGGCGGTCTCGCGGTTAACTTGATCTGCGCGTGGATACTTCACGGGCGAAACGAGATCGACTTAAACATCCGCGGCGCGTGGATGCATGTCATGGGCGACGCGCTGGGTTCGGTGGCAGCGATTCTCGCCGGCCTGTGCATGTTGTTGTTTGGCTGGTACGCGGCTGACGCGCTTTTCAGTGTGGTGATCAGTATCTTGATCATCTGGGGCTCGGTGCGTTTGATCCGCGAGTCTACGAACGTGCTGTTGGAAGGGACGCCGGCGCACATCAATCTGGCGGCGGTTGAAGATGCGATTCTGGCGACTGCGGGTGTGTCTGATGTTCACGACCTGCACGTTTGGACCATCACTTCCGGGCGCGAGGCGTTGAGCGCGCACGTGATTCATTCCGAGAGTATTTCGCAGGCTGCGCTGTTGCGGGAGTTGCGCACGAAGCTGCACGACCGGTTTGGCGTCGATCATCTGACGATTCAAATGGAGACCTCGGATTCTGAAGACGAGACGTTTCACTTTTGTCACGCGGGGACCGCGTGTTTTCGTTCGCGAAGAAACTGAACCAGGATGGAACTGAGTCTTTTGCTGACCCTGGACCTGCGTGAGCAGGCGGCATTGCAAGCGGCGCTGGTGACTCACGGCGCGCCTGATGCGCTGGTGACGCTCGCACTGACCGGCGCTTGCCGCATCGGCTCGATGGAAGAAGCGCGACAACTGCGCAAGTGGCTGGCAGAAGCCCGCACGGCGGGCAATGCGGATTTTGCGGCGTTGCACGTGATCGAACGCGCGCTGATCGATTTCGGTCTGTGACGAGATGAACCAGATTCAACTTCCTTACGGGCGCGATATGGTTGAGTTCGGTTGGGACGCGGATCGGTTCGCGGTTGTTGCGGATGAGACATCTTCAGCGGGTTGGTTGACGGATTTTCAAGCAGGTGCTGCCCTCGAGTCCCCCATTCACTCGCCTCCGCTTGACGAAATTATAGACAGCGATGATTCGGTCTTGATGGTGGTGTCGGATGCGACACGGCCGTCGGCGAGTGCGCAGGTAGTTAACTTGCTGGTGCGCCGACTGGTGCAAATCGGCGTCTCGCCTGCCCGAATGGCCGTTATCTTCGCGACCGGAATTCATCGTCCGGTCACGGAGCAGGAAAAGCTTGAGCTGCTGACGCCTTTCATCGTGCAGCGTCTTCAGGTGCTTCAGCACGATGCTTACGATCCGTCCCGATTGATCTCGTTCGGCGCGACGCAGAGTGGTGTAGAGGTCGAGCTCAGCAGTGCGTTGCAGCAGTACTCGCGCGTGATTCTCACGGGCTGTATCAATTTCCACTACTTCGCTGGATTCACCGGCGGCCGCAAGTCGATCTGTCCCGGTCTCGCATCGGCTGAGACGATCAGAGCCACGCACATGCTCGCGCTCGACTTCGAGACCGGCGGGCGCAAGTCGGGTGTCGGAACCGGATTGCTCGACGGCAACGCTGTGCACGAGGAATGCGACCGCATTGCGGAGATGGTGGAGCCTGCGTTTGGCGTCAACACGATCGTCGACTCGAACAAGCGAGCGGTTAAGGTGTTCTGCGGCGACTGGCGTCTCGCACACCGCGCCGCGTGTGAGCATTACCTGGACCATCACTCCGTAGAAATTCCGGAGCAGCGCGACGTGGTGATCGCCAGTTGCGGCGGTTTTCCTTACGACATCAATCTTATTCAGGCGCACAAGGCGCTCGACATGGCGAGTTATGCCTGTAAGGATGGCGGGACGATCGTGTTGCTGGCGGAGTGTCGAGACGGACTCGGGCGACCGGATTTTTTGCAGTGGTTCGAGTCAGCGAATGCGCGTGAGCTGGCTGAGCGTTTGCGAGGCGAGTACGAAGTAAACGGACAAACGGCGTGGGCCTTGCTGACGAAAGCGGAGCGTTACCAAATCTGTCTGGTGTCGGAATTGCCGGACGAACAAGTGAAATTGATGCGCATGACGCCGGTGCGGTCCATCGCGGAAGCACTCGCCGGCTCGAGCGACCGAACCGGATTCATCATGCCGCGTGGCGCAGCGGTGTTGCCGCGGCTTAAGGACAAGTGAGCTGTAGGTCGGGTATCACACTCCCACCAACGCAGTTGGTGTGTACTTTCAGGCGCCTATCGAGGTGGAACTAAAACTAAAAACGTGTAGTTTGCGGCGCTGGGAGTGGCGCGATCGCGACGCGATCGTTCATCACGCGAACAACCGCAACGTTTGGATCAACCTGCGCGATCGCTTTCCGCACCCGTACACAGTCGCCGACGCGCGACGCTGGCTCGACAGCGTCGTCGGTCACAAACCGGAAACGAATTTTGCGATCGCTGTCGCCGGTGAAGCAGTCGGCGGGATTGGTTTCACCGTGCAATTCGACGTGGCCCGGCGCTCGGCCGAGATCGGCTACTGGCTGGGCGAAGAGTTTTGGGGCCGCGGCATCGCGACCGATGCATTAATTGCCGTGACCGACTATGCCTTTTCCAATTACGATGTCTGCCGTTTGTATGCGCACGTGTTTGATTGGAACGGTGCTTCCGCGCGTGTGCTCGAGAAAGCGGGTTATGCTTTCGAAGGTCGGTTGCGAAAGAGCGTGACGAAGGACGGCCAGACGATCGACCAGTTAATATATGCGATGATTCGCGAATAGCTCGACGAATGCGGAGGAGATCAACATGAAAAAGCTCGCGGCCTTCTTGGTTGTGTTATGCAGCGCCTGCATTGCAAACGCGCAAGGTGCGAATCCTGGTGGTGTAGTGGCGTTGAACGAGCCGGCCGTGGCCACCGACGGAAGCGGCGCCGGCGCGCTCGAAGCCACGTTGAAAACCACGGCTTTGTACGGTTCGCCTGATGCACCGGTGACAAACGTTCGTATGGTCGTTAAAAACATGAGCTCGATCCCGTACGCGTTCGTTGCCGGCGTTGTGACGTTCTACGACGGGGCGGGTGTGCGTTGCGGCGAAGGGATATTCAAAGCCGACGTACTTGCTGCGGCCGAGTCGTTTGAGACAGATACGCCGGGCTTGAGAATTCGTTGCGAAGCCGCGAGCTGGCGCATTGTGGCGACGCATTTGTTGCCCAGCATCCCGCCAAACACGACGATTGCTACCTTGCCGCGGGCGCCGCAGAACCTCGTGATTGTGATTGACGGTCAGTCGCACCCGATCCAACTCGATCGGCCGCTGGTAGTCACGATGGGTGAGCGACGTCGCACGATTGTTGTGCGCGCGGCTCCTTAATTGCTTGACCGCTTAGGGTTGCGGTTCTAGCATGCTCGTCAGCAAGTAAACATGGGATCGAGAACGCAGGGGGAAATATGGCAGACGATAAAAGGTGTGCACACGGTGTTTGCCAGTGTGCGGCGGAACGCGATAGCAAGTACTGTAGCGAATATTGTGAAAACGCCGAAGAGTCAGGCGTGATCGAGATAGCTTGTGGCTGCGAGCACGCTGGCTGCAGATAGTTTCGGCGGATTTTGAATTTCAAACGCTCCGTCCGGAGATAAACAGATGCTCCTGACGGGGCGCTTGAGTATTTAATGCTGACCACACTGATCGAATTACAGAGGCTGAAAGGGCTGGACCGCACCGGTTGGGTGTTGCGTGGATTTCCCAATGGGACCGAGTCCGTGGCCGCCCACTCCTTCGGCGTGAGCGTCACGGCGATGTTGCTCGCCGATGAACTGATCGCGCAGGGCATCGCGGTCGACGTCGAGAAGATTCTGCGGATTGCGTTGCTGCACGATTGGGCCGAAACGCGCGTCGGCGACATGCCACGCACAGCAACTATGTACTTTGGTTCCGAAGCAAGAAAGCAAGCCGAGACCACGGCCTTTCGTGATGTCACTAACGACCACGACGTCTACACCAGTCTCTATCACGAATATGAACAGCGGAACACTCTTGAAGCTCGTCTCGTTAAAGCCGCTGACGTGATCGACTTACTCGTTCAAGCACTCGCACTCGAACGCGCCGGCGGGCGCGGTCTCGACGAATTCTGGGAGGTCGCCGAGAATCCGCAACTTCAACTCGAAGGGCCGGCGAAACAGATCGTCGATGATTTACTCAACTCACTGCTAAAAGCCCGCGCTTGCTGATGCCCCACTCACTCTCTGACCTGACGCTAGCAATCGCCTGGAGCAGCTTCTTAATCGGGGCGCTGATCTTCGTCGCGTCGTTTCTGATCAACCTGGGTATCGTTTCCTTCATTCTCGTCAAACTTCCCGCGGACCACTTCGCCAAATCTCGCAAGCGAAAGTTTCTGGAAGGACATCATCCGGCGTTGCGAGTGGCCGCCCTAATCGGCAAGAACATCGCCGGTGCGTTGCTGGTTGGGCTGGGTATCGTGCTGTCGCTTCCGGGCGTTCCCGGCCAGGGTTTGTTGACGATTTTACTGGGCATTATGCTGCTCGATTTTCCCGGCAAGCATCGACTGGAACAGAAGTTGTTGAGTCGTCCTAGCATTGTGAACGCGATTAATAGCTTGCGCGGGCGCTTCGGCAAACCTCCGCTCGAGCTCAACGGCTCAAACTGACACGGAATTTCGCGATTCTGCAATATTTGACGTATGATTGGCAGCTTAAGCTGATGCTCAAATACTTCAACCCGTCCAGAGCCCGACTAACCCATTTGCTACTCCCGGTTTTCGTCGCTTCGATCCTGCTGCTCAACTCTGGTTGCGGTCTTCTCGGTACCAAAAGAAAGATTACGGTCCCTCAACTTCTTCAGCCCTTAACCGTCGCAAATAAAGATCGTCTCATCCAGGAAGTGAACCGTCTGTCGACGGTCAGATCGATACACGGTAAGGTTGACATTCAGTTTGAAGATACTTCATTTGCTTCATCGGGCATCGCGGATCAATACCGTTTGGTCGACGGCACGATAACGCTGCAACGGCCGGGCAAGATCTATCTGGTCATTCAATTTACTTTTGTCGATATCGCACAGATGGCATCCGACGGCCAGCACTTCAGCGTTGCGGTGTTGAAGGGCGACGAGAGATACAAGCGGTTCGTGAAGGGCACGAACAATGCGACGTACGCCAAGCTGCAAACAGCGGAGGAGAACCACACCAAGGCGGATGACGACAAGCAGAAGCAAGCCGAGAAGCAAAAGGAAAAAGAGACCGTCAGCGCGCTTTCAAACCTGCGGCCGCAACATCTGACTGACGCGTTCATGATTCCGCCCGTCGAATCCACTGGCGGCTCGATTTACGTGCAAACCGAGTTTTTTCAGGAGGAAGCAGACACACGGCGGCAGGCGAAAAAAGGTGATCGCGTGATGCGCGGCTATTATCTGCTCGAAGAGTTATCACAGCCGCAGGGCAATGACGCCAGACTGATGCGCCGCTTCTGGTTCGATCGCGTCGGTGGGCTTCGTTTAGCGCGCGTGCAAACGTACGACGACAAAGGCGCGCTCATTACCGACGTGTCTTATGCTAACGAGAAAGCGATCGGCAGTGGTCCGACGGCCGTATTGCCGAGCCGGATCGAAATCACGCGGCCGCAGGATCAATACAAGTTGAACATCACTTATCAGGATGTAGCGTCGGTCGATCTTAATCGTGAATATAATCCGAAGGCGTTTGTATTGGAGAACCGGTGGCAGTTGCCGGAAGTTGATCTCGATGCTCAGAACAAGAAAGTTACCGCAAATCAGTAGTCGATGAGAACGATTCTACAAGCTGAAAATCTGGAAAAGGTTTATCGCATTGGCAAGGTCGACGTTCCGGCGTTGCGTGGCGTGTCGTTGGAAGTGCAGGAAGGCGAGTTTGTCGCGATTATGGGCCCGTCGGGTTGCGGCAAGTCGACGATGCTGCATTTGCTCGGGGGTCTGCTGACGCCCACCGCGGGACGCATCGTCATCGACGGCGAAGACATCACCGCCGCATCGGACGCCAAGCGCACCGCCGTCCGGCGCAAGAAAATCGGTTTTGTCTTCCAAAGATTCAACCTGTTTCCCACCTTGACGGCTGAAGGAAATCTCCGACTGGCGGAGCGAATTCACGGCAACGGCGGTGTCGATCCGCAGCGCCGGCGCGAAGTGCTGAGGTTGTTGGGATTAGAGGACAAGCTGCACCACAAGCCGCTGGAATTGTCCGGCGGCGAACAGCAGCGTGTGGCTCTTGCGCGGGCGGTGGTAACTCGGCCCGCTATTGTGCTGGCAGACGAGCCGACCGGAAATCTCGATTCGGAAAATTCCGCACTTGTCCTAAATATGTTTCAGGAACTGAATTATCGTTTTAATCAAACCATCGTCATGATCACTCACAATCCCGAAGCGGCGGCGATGTGCAAGCGTATTGTGCAGATGCGCGACGGTCATATCGTCGAAAACGCGCCTTCAGTTCGATTGTAATGTGCTAGAATCTACCGACCCGCCAGCCACGCATCTTGTGGCTGCTTACTTGCAAGCGTGAGAACGTGCGAGGCCTGATTTCCACACTGAAGAAGATTTTCTTCTGGAACTACGCAAGAAACACCTGGCAATGGGATCTCCTGTGTGTGGTTATTTTGATATTCATTTTTTTGACACCGAAAAGCTGGTTCACGAGCAGCGAACGGCCTCTGAATACAGTGCATCAAAGCCCCGTCGCGACCACCCTGGTCTTGAGCGCGGAAGTTGTTGGTTCCGAAGGGGATAAGGTCCAAATTGAACGACAGGTAAAGGCACTGACAAACCGGTCCCGGGTGGAGGTTGTAGCTGTTCGAAAAATAGTCGATTCCGCTGGTCGGACGCGAAGCTTCGAGGTTGACATACGTTGACCTTTCCCTATAATTGCGAGGTTTTTGCGTACCGAGGGAAAGGAGACTGAGGTAAGGAGCAAGTATGAAGAGATTGATTCCCGCGGGCCTGATGCTAGCTTTCATAATTTCCGCATTGGTATTTGTGTTCCCGGCCGCAACCAATGGCCAGGGAGCAGGCCTCGTCAGTTCAGTTTTGAGCCGGATGGAAAAGAACCGCGCGACGTTGAAGACGCTGCGCGCCGGCATCAGCATGGTCAAGTACAATTCGCAAATTGGTACTGAAGACAAATACAACGGCGTTGTGATTTACATGCCGAGCGGTGGACGACAGGCTGCTGTGCGGATTGATTGGAGCAGCCCGCGTCGCGAAGTGTTCGCAGTTACTAACGACAAGTACACGATTTTGCGTCCGAAGCAGGGAGTCGCGTACGTTGGCGATGCGCGGCGCGCGTCACAACAGAATAAAGCCAACGGGCTGATGGAAATGATCAACATGTCGCGCCAGCAGCTCGAAGCGCGCTTTCAGCCAGTCAAGGACGTACGCGAAGAGACTCTGTGGGGCGGCGTCAGTACGATTCACCTGACTCTCGTTCCGAAAGGCAATGCCGGTTACAAATACGCGGAAGTCTGGATCGACAATTCCGGTATGCCGGTGCAGACCAAGATCGTA
This sequence comes from Pyrinomonadaceae bacterium, assembly GCA_036276375.1. GTDB lineage: Bacteria > Acidobacteriota > Blastocatellia > Pyrinomonadales > Pyrinomonadaceae > PSRF01. Next base: position 12,549 of record DASUOZ010000545.1, read on the forward strand.
GAGAAGAACGACGATTCAACGACTGTTCGTTTGACGGGTCTGGAGAAGAATCAAAAGATTAATCCCAGCGATTTCGACGTCAAACTCGATTCGAACGTGAAGATCGTCAAGAGCTAACGGTCACGCCAATGAAACCAATGCCGGGAGGGGCTCTGTCAAAAGCGGAGCCCCTTTTGCTTTGGTTTTGAGTTCAGCCTTTAGGCTGCTTTTGACGACAAGCTAAAGCTTGAACTCAAAGCGGACCGCGACGGTCCAGAGGTCTGCTTGCGTTCTGGGAGTTGGTTTCTTATTCTTCCGGGTCAACTGATGAAGAAGACAACGTTTCTAAAGTTAAAGATGCGCGAGGCAAGCTTTATCAGCCGAGCGTTGTTATCCAGCCGTCATCCCGTTCTGGCCCACCTGATTCCCATGCGCCGTTGCAATCTGGCGTGCGGGTATTGCAACGAATACGATCACACGTCGAAGCCGATCGATCTCGAGATCATCAAGACCCGTCTCGATAAACTCGCCGATCTCGGTACGTCGATCGTGACGATCTCCGGCGGCGAGCCGATGATGCATCCGGAGCTCGACCAGATCATTCACCACATCCGCCAACGCGGCATGATCGCGGGCTTGATCTCCAACGGTTATTACTTCACGCCGGAACGTATCAAGCGTCTCAATAAAGCCGGTCTCGAGTATCTACAGATCAGTATCGACAACGTCGAGCCTGACGAAGTCTCGCGTAAGAGTTTGCGCGTGCTCGACAAGAAACTGCGCTACCTTTCCGAGTACGCTGACTTTCACGTAAACATCAATTCAGTGATCGGCGGCGGGATCAAAAACCCGGACGACGCTTTGACCGTCGCGCGGCGCGCAACGGAACTCGGCTTCTCAACCACAGTGGGCGTGATTCACGACAACGACGGCACGCTCAAGCCGCTTTCGAAAAAAGAGAAAGACATCTTTCAGCAAGTAAAGAAAATGGGCAATAAGGACCACGCCCGCCTGAACTGGTTTCAGGACAGCATTGCTGAAGGCAAGCCTTACAACTGGCGCTGTCGCGCCGGTGCGCGTTATCTCTACATCTGCGAGGAAGGCAAGGTCCATTGGTGCTCGCAGCAACGCGGCTATCCCGGCATTCCGCTCGAGCAGTACACGATGGAAGATATCGATCGCGAGTATCAGACGGAGAAATGGTGCGCGCCCACGTGTACGTTGCAGTGCGTTCACCAGGTGGGCATTCTCGACAACTGGCGCGATCCGCAAAAGACGCCCGCGCAAATGGCCCAGGAACAAAAGGACGGCAAGCGCGTGGGCGAGATGATTGGCGCCGATTGACGTGATGAAGTTTCCGCGAACCTGGTGCTACCTCACGCTCGCGGCTCTCATCTTTCAATTCTGTCTTTCGTTAGCAAGCGTCTCGAGTTTACTCCG